>JBIIXT010000034.1:0-10010 GCA_044347205.1 Candidatus Nanopelagicus sp.
AATCTTTAGGATAAATAATTGTTGCCCCACGCGGCATCGACAAAACATAATCAGTGAATAAAGGCCGAAAGGCTTGGAATTTCAGATCGCCATTGGTAATGAATATGGAACCCTCAGGTTTACCAACGATCTCATCATGTTTTATCCAACCTCTGTGGGTATGCCATTCCCCACCTGCGATTAAGGTAATCGAATAGAGTTTTCCTTTTGGATCAGTAAATTGAACGCGATCGCCATATTTAAAGCAGCGGTCAACCATTGCTATCCCTAACTAAAAACGGATACCAGTTCAATAACTGTGTTAAATCTAAATCAGATAACTTCTTCACAATTCGAAGGTTATCGTGAGCCGGCAGATTTACTAAATGTGGAATTCCAATTACCTGCGCTCCTGAAGAAAGGCCCGCAGTTACCCCTGTTACCGAGTCCTCCACCACGACACAACTCTTTATGTCCACACCTAATTTTTTAGCAGCTAAAAGATAAGGAGCTGGATCTGGTTTAGATTTAATAACATCATCGGCGCAAACTGTCGTATCAAAGGTATCTTTTGGGAACCTTTGAAGTACGTTATTCATTAGAACTGCCCCACTAGCGGTAACTAAGGCAACCTTTAAACCGTATCCACGACAATCAGAGATAATTTCTAATGCGTTTGGGATAAGTTCTAATTCATCACGCAGTTTTTTAGCCATTAATAAGTCAAGTTGATCACCAAAAAAGCCAAAAGGTTTTACGCCTTTCGATCGCTCTTGCATAATCGATTCAGTTCTTTCGCGTGGGCCACCCAAACATAAAAGCTGATCTTCCTGGGTCCAAGCACAACCTACCGATTTCATAACCTCTATTTCAGCGGCTAACCAAAGCGGTTCAGAATCAACCAGCGTTCCATCCATATCAAAAAGAATTGCACTCATGAAGCGTTGAAATATTTTGCTTCCGGGTGGTGCAACACTATGGAAGAAGTTGATTGTTCAGGATGAAGTTGAAACTCCTCCGAGATTGAAACACCAATCTTGTCTGGCTCTAACAGCTGCATTAATTCAATTTGTTGACTCAAATCCGGACAGGCAGGGTATCCGAATGAATATCTCGAACCGCGGTAACCTTGATTTAATATCTGATCAAAATCTGGATTATCCTCATTAGCGTAACCGAGCTCCAACCTATTTCTTGCGTGCCACATTTCGGTCAAGGCCTCAGTTAATTGAACAGATAACCCGTGAAGCTCTAAGTATTCTCGATATAAGTTCTGCGCAAATAACTTATTAATTGCTTCCGAAACCGATTCACCCATTGTGACAATTTGGAAAGATACAACATCTATTTCACCACTGTACTTGGATCTAAAAAAATCAGCTAGGCAAAGACGTCTATCGCGAGACTGCCTTGGAAATGAGAATCTGGTTCGCTCCTGTCCTTGCTTTGGCCCCTCATGATGCAAAATCACTAAATCATTACCTTCGCTATAACAAGGAAAATATCCATAAGTAACGGCAGCATTTAACCAACCGTTTGATTGCACATCATTTAACAAAGCACGCAATCTTGGCCGGCCTTCTTCAACCACCATCTTTGAATACTCCTGATTTTTTAAGCCCCATTGACCAAGAAATAGAGCCCGCTCATCAATCATTGATGCATAATCATTTAAAGCGATTCCCTTAACAACCCTTGAACCAAAAAATGGTGGTTTCGGAATGAAATTATCACTTTGAACATCACTGCGGCGGGTATCAATTTCGCTATCGCTTACTATTTTTCTTGTAGGTGTAACACGTTTCTTAAGCGGAGGAAGCTCTACGCCTGGCACACTTTTTTTGATGCCCATGAATGTATCCATTAAACGAAGGCCTTCAAAAGCATCCTTGGCATAGCGCACAGTTCCCGCATAAGCTTCAGCAAGATCTTGTTCAACAAAGGATCGTGTCAAAGCTGCGCCGCCCAGCACTACTGGCCATTTTTGTGCCAATCCCCTTGCTTCAATTTCAACCAAATTCTCTTTCATAATAACTGTTGATTTAACCAGAAGTCCACTCATTCCGATCACATCCACTTGATTACTCTCGGCCGCATCAATAATTTGGTTAACTGTTTGTTTAATTCCAATGTTTACTGTTTCATAACCATTATTTGAAAGAATAATATCCACTAAATTCTTACCAATATCATGGACGTCACCCTTAACGGTGGCAAGTAAAATTTTGCCTCTTCCCTGATCATCTGTTTTTTCAATGAACGGTTCTAGCAATGCAACGGCAGTTTTCATAACTTCAGCTGATTGCAAAACGAATGGCAGCTGCATTTCTCCTTTACCGAAAAGCTCACCAACCGTTTTCATGCCTAGCAATAAATGATCATTAATAATTTCAAGTGCCGAGTATTTTTCAGCAATTGCCTGGGTTAAATCTAAATCCAGGCCGACCTTCTCCCCATCAATTACCCTGCGTTGTAATCTTTCTAGCAAAGGAAGAGCAGCCAGATCTGCTGCGCGAGACTCCTTAGAAGAGGTAATTTCAACACCTGAAAATATCTCCAGCAACTTGCTAAGTGGGTCGTAAATTAATTCACCATCTGCGGCGTATTCACGTCGATCATAAATTAAATCGAGAGCAACCTTTAACTGCTCTTCACTAATCTGATTCATTGGCATGATCTTTGATGGGTGAACGATTGCCGAATCTAAGCCGTTCTTTACCGCCTCTGCCAGAAATACTGAGTTTAAAACAACTCTTGCCGCTGGATTTAGCCCGAATGAAATATTTGATATCCCTAGGGTTGTTTGAACATCAGGATACTCACTCTTTAACTGTTTTATGGCAGATAAAGTTTCAATTCCATCTCGCCTAGTTTCTTCTTGTCCTGTTGCAATTGGAAAGGTCAACATATCTATGATTATGTCGCCCTGATTCATTCCCCAGTTTGATGTTAAATCATTTACAAGACGGCGTGACACCTTCATTTTCCATTTAGCATCACGAGCTTGCCCATCCTCATCAATTGTTAACGCAATCACTGAAGCACCATGTTCCACAACCAACGGCATAATTTTCATATAACGAGAATTAGGTCCATCACCATCTTCAAAATTCACTGAATTTATAACACTACGTCCACCAAGTTGCTTTAATCCAGCCTCGATGACTGCTGGTTCAGTTGAATCTAGAACTATCGGCAACGTTGAAGCAGTTGAGAATCTATGAGCCAGCTCTGACATGTCCGAAACACCATCACGTCCAACATAGTCAACTGAAAGATCTAACATATGAGCGCCATCTCGGATCTGATCGCGAGCTATTTCAACGCAACTTTGCCAATCATCTTGTAAAAGAGCATCGCGAAAAGCTTTAGAACCATTTGCATTAGTTTTTTCACCGATTGCCAAATAAGTATTTTGCTGGCGAAATGGTACAAATTGATAGAGCGAGGAGGCTCCAGCCTCGACATTTACCTTGCGATTATGTGTGTTGAATCCTTTAAGCGTTTTTACAACTTCTGCTAAATGTTCCGGGGTTGTTCCACAACAGCCACCAACAATTTTAACTTGGTAATCTTGCGCGAACACTAGTAAAGATTTAGCCAGCTCTGTTGGTGATAATGGATAATGCGCACCACCATCAACAAGCACAGGTAAACCAGCGTTTGGCATAACAGAAATACCGATTTCAGTACTCATACTTAGAGTACGAAGATGTTCACTCATCTCCTGCGGCCCAGTTGCACAATTAAGCCCTATAAAATCAATATTCAGCGGTTCAAGTGCATTTAACGCCGCACCAATTTCTGAACCCAAAAGCATTGTTCCATTTGTTTCAACAGTAACCTGAGCGATTACTAAAATATCCTTTTGATTTCCCGCATCCCTATCGTTCTTGCTTTCTAAGATCGCAGCTCTTGCCCCGTTAATTGCAGCCTTGGCTTGCAGCAGATCCTGCGCTGTCTCAATTAGAAGCGCATCGCATCCGCCGTCGATTAAACCTTTAGCATTTAATCTGTAGGCATCTTTTAAAACCTCATAGGTTGTGTGACCAAGGGTTGGCAGCTTTGTACCAGGACCCATTGAGCCAAGAACCCATTTTGATTGGGTGGGTGTTGAAAAAGCATCAGCACATTTTCGCGCAATTTTCGCACCAGCTAATGAGAGTTCATAAATCCGATCCTCAATTTGATACTCTGCCAAGTTAGCAAAGTTTGCGCCAAAAGTATTTGTTTCAATCGCATCCACTCCAACGCTCAAATAGGCATTGTGTACCGACTCAACGATGTCTGGCCTTGTGACATTTAAAATTTCATTGCAACCTTCATAGTTTTGAAAATCAGATAAAGACGGGTCAGCAGCCTGCAGCATCGTTCCCATGGCGCCATCGGCAACTACTACATGATCCTTTAGATAACTCCGAAGCCCATTCATCTAAGCAACTTTACCTTAATAAAATGGTTAGGCCCCAAAATTACTTGATTTACACTTCCTGAAAAGCCTCTATAACGCCAGTCCAAGTAATGCATCTAACGTCCTTGCCAACTCACCTGCATCATTTGCGGATGCTCCTTTGTCGCTTTGATCAAGAGATTCATTAGCCCATTTAAGAACAGAAGATAAAGCCATGGGTGTATCTAAATTATTCGCCAAAGAATCACTTAAACTTCTAATCACCTCTTTGACTGGCTTAACTTCTGATTTAGAAAGTGCTTGTCTTACAATTGCCACCTCTTGCGTTGATTTGCTAAGAACTATTTCATTCCATTCGCGGTAATTTTGATAATGCTCAGAAAGCAACGCCCAGCGAACTACCATCGGATCTACACCTTGATTAATCAGATTTGAAACTAAAACTAAATTACCTTTTGATTTACTCATTTTCTCACCATCTAATCCAACCATCGCAGTATGAACATAAGAACGTGCAAAATCTCTTTTTGTTGCGGCTTTAACTAAAACTGAGCTCATGAAATGATGCGGAAATATCAAATCTTCACCGCCTCCTTGTAAATCTATGGCGAAATCCAGATTGCCAATGTCAAGATATTGCAAGGCAATTGCTGTGCATTCAACATGCCAACCAGGGCGCCCGTATCCAAATGGTGATTCCCATCCAGGCTCATTGTTCTTATTAGCTAGCCAGAGCAGAGGGTCAAGTGGATGCTTCTTTGCTGCTCGCTTGGGATCACCACCACGCTCTGCGAAAATCTCAACGGCACTTTCTTCTGATATTTCAAGTTCTGATAAAGAAGAAGTAACATCAAAATAAAGATCTCCACCTAATTCATAAGTGCAACCATTGACCCGAAGCTTTTCAATAAAATCAACTATTAAATCAATTGAATCCGTAACTTTGATGAAGTCCTCTGGTGGCTGAACTCGCAATTGGGTCATATCCTTTGAATAAAGATTAATTTGTGATTGCGCAAGCTCTACCCAATTCGATCCATCCCGAGCTGCGCGTTCCAACAGCGGATCGTCAATATCCGTAATATTCTGAGTGTATTTTACATTTATATGTGACAACGTTAAATAGCGATTGATTAAATCATAGGTTAAGTAAGTTGCAGCGTGACCTAGATGGGTAGCATCATAAGGAGTTATTCCACATACGTACATAGTGAAAAAACGATGAGAGGTAACTTCAACTAAACCCGCCTTGGAGTCAATTAGATTTAATGGTTTTAACTTATAAGACAACTCTGGCATCGCAACTCTTGGCCAGCTGATCATAAACAAACCTTACTTGGTAAATAGTGGCCGAGTAAAAATTTGCGCGCTATACAGGAGGCCATGGAATCGCAGGTCTATCAGTTGCCGGCATTGGTAAAACTGATTCTTTATCCAATTTCTCTGCTCGAGAAATGATCGCATCTATCTCTTCCCTACTTAAATAATCAGCCAATACTGAGTTTAAATCAAAATCAATAATCTGTTTTAACACTGATTTTTCGTCCTTCGTTAAAGACTCCCCAGCAAATTGCCATAGAACACTTCTTAATTTATCCTCAACATGAAATGTGACCCCATGATCACACCCCTGAATACTGCCATTTTCAAGGATTAGAAGATGGCCATACTTGCGATCTCCATTGTTAATCAATGCATCAAAAATCGCCATCCTTCGAAGATCCTGATGTTCACTTTGCCCGACTTCAATTAAATTCTCTGGCTGTGAGTTGCTCTGCCATTCTTGCACCATACCCACTCCATATGGCCCATCGCGAAGAACAGTTCTTGGCACAATATTGAACTTAAATAGTTCACTGAAAAGATATGCTGCAACTTCACGATTTGCCAGATTTCCATCCGGAAAATCCCACAATGGACGCTCACCAGCAACTGGCTTATAAATTACCTTTAAATTCTCATCATCTTTTAGATGACCAAATAATGTAGCATTTGATGCATCAACTAATCTGCCAGTGATAACTAACTCACTAGTCAAGAAGGAATCATTCATGATTACCTTCGATAACCATTTGCCCGCGGACAAAGATGACCGTTTAGATCTATTGGCAACCCACAAAAGGGACAGACTGCTCGCCCACTTTCAATAATCTTTTTAGCCCGAACACAAAATGCGGCCACAACTATTGGGTCCAGCAAAGCAATTAAAAGATCTGGGCCATTATCGAGATCATCTAGAACAAGTTCTTCTTGGCCAGAAACACCTTGAAACGTAATTTCAAGCAAAGAATTGATGATGGAAATGGCCACGATACCCACGGTGAAATCTGACTCAAGTGGCAGTTCGAGCGGTTCTTCATCAACTTTGCTACTTATTTCATCTCTTGAGAACTCTACTGCTTTGCTGCGCCTTAACTGGGTCAACATTTCTTCAAAACGGATAACTAGAGCGCGAACCTGCTCCTTCTCCACTTTTAGGGTGTTTAATCCATCTGCAGAACGAATCTGAACAAAAAACTCACGCTCACCTGGATCTCCGATAGCACTTACAACAAATCTTTCAACTGTACTGTGGCGGTAAACAATTCTAGCCACGTCCACCACCTAGAATAAATTTAGAACCTCGTTTAAGAAGTGATTGATTTGCAATCAGATTATTTGTTGAGATCACAGATTTAAAATCTATCGAATAGTTAATTATTGATACAGACGCAGGTGCAACTGTGAAATTTTGGAATTTATTAAGTGGCATATCTAAAGCCAAAGTTAGAGCCATTTTTATTACATCACCATGTGAAATCAGTAAAATAGGCCCATCCTCTTTAACAAGGGAGGAAAGAAAATCCTTTAAACGCTTTCGCATCTGCACAAAACTCTCACCCTTAGGGAAAGTAAAATCTGC
Source organism: Candidatus Nanopelagicus sp. (assembly GCA_044347205.1). Taxonomy (GTDB): domain Bacteria; phylum Actinomycetota; class Actinomycetes; order Nanopelagicales; family Nanopelagicaceae; genus Nanopelagicus. The sequence goes on from JBIIXT010000034.1 coordinate 7,293, forward strand.
AGGTTGATTTTGAATGAGCGACCATTCTTTCTTTGAACTTAGCTGCTTCAATGATTTCCCGCTCCAGGTACCGTAATCCATTTCAATTAACGCATCTTCAAACTGAACTTGCTTATCTTTTAATCCTTGGATCAATGGTTCGATTGTTTGTTGGCACCTAGTAATTGGTGAGGAATAAATTGATTTAAACTCTAATTTATTAAGTTCTTTCGCAATCTTTCGAGCATCCTTGAAACCTTTTGCGCTTAAATTCACTGAATTATCTCTCCCGGCCAGAACCCCATTGAGATTCGCCTCAGATTCAGCGTGGCGCAATAAGTAGAAAACAGGCATTTGGCAAGGTTACCGATCTTTAGATCATGGTGTTGATAATGTGCCCACCATGGAACGTCGCAGACTTGGTGGTTTAGAGGTTTCCCGGCTCGGTTTGGGGACCATGACTTGGGGTAGAGATACCGATGAGAACGAAGCGGCGCAACAACTTCAAAGCTTCTTTGAATCTGGTGGGAATCTAGTCGATACCGCATCTGTTTATGGAGATGGTGATGCCGAGCGCGTATTAGGTGGGTTCATTGGAACCTTGATCAAACGCGATGATGCATTAATTGCAACTAAAGCTGGAGTTAGTGTTGTTGATGGAGTTAGAAAGGTTTCTAATTCACGTGCTTCTTTGATTTCTGATCTTGATAAATCACTTGTCCGTTTAAATGTTGAACATATAGACATATGGCAAATACACACTTGGGATAACTCGACTCCCCTTGAAGAAACTCTTTCTGCGGTGGATTATGCAGTTAGCTCAGGTAAAGTCAGATACGCAGGATTATGCAATTTCAACGGTTGGCAGAGTGCAAGAGCTGCTACCTTACAAAATCCATTATTTGGTAAGAGTGCGATTTCATCACTACAAAATGAATATTCGTTGCTGAATCGAAAAGTTGAAGAAGAGGTTTTGCCAGCGGCATCAGCTCTCTCTCTCGGCTTCATGGCATGGTCGCCATTAGGACGTGGTGTTCTGACCGGAAAGTATCGAAATGGCGTGCCATCAGATTCGCGTGGTGCAAGCCCACATTTCGCAAACTTCGTAGAGCCTTACTTGTCCCCTCGCTGCAATAAAATCGTTGAAGCAGTTTGTGTTGCTGCCGAGGGTTTAGGTTTTTCACCTCTTGAAGTTGCATTATCGTGGGTGCGCGATGCTCCTGGCGTAACAAGTACGTTAATTGGTGCGCGTACTGGAGCTCAACTTCGTGGAATTTTAACCGTAGAACAAGTTACTTTGCCAGATCAACTTCGCAGTGCACTTAATGAGGTTTCTGCGTAATTAAATATTGTCCAAGAATTCATACATAACTCGAGCTCCAAATTTAAGACCATCTATCGGAACCCTTTCATCTACGCCGTGAAATAATGAGAAGAAATCCAACTCCTTCGGCAGTTTCAGTGGACTAAAACCATAACCCTTAATCCCCAATTCACTTAAAGCTTTATTATCAGTTCCACCACTCATCAAATACGGAACCGGAATTCCTTCCGGATCCTCACCTAAAATTGCAGAACACATCGCCTCTACCAAATCACCAGTAAATTCCACTTCAAGGGCAATATCTCGGGCAATAAATTCAACATCGATTTCATCCCCAGCTAATTTCCGAATTGTTTCATTCAAATCTACTTCAAAACCGGGCAGAAATCTGCCATCAATTACTGCACTTGCATTCTGAGGAATCACATTTGCTTTGTAGCCAGCCTCAAGCATTGTTGGATTAGCTGTATTTTGGATTGTTGCGCCAATCATCCTTACTGCGGGGCCAAGATGCTTCATGAGGGGCTTCACATCTTTTGGATCATATTTATCACCAGTTAACTCAGCAATCTTTTTAAATAGAACTGCGCCAGTTTTTGTTTCCAATTGCGGCCATTCATAGTTACCAATCCGAGAAACCGCCTCTGAAATCTTGGTTACTGCATTATCGTTATTTATAAATGAACCATGTCCAGCTGAACCTTTTGCAGTTAACTTGAGCCATTGGATTCCCTTTTGAGCTGCTTCAACTAGGTAGAGCCGATGATCACCTGTGATGGTCACAGAGAAGCCACCAACCTCAGAAACTGCTTCACTATATCCATTAAATAATTCTGGACGGTTTTTCACCAACCATCTTGAACCAAATGTGCCGGATGCTTCTTCGTCTGCGAAGAAAACCAGAAGTATATTTCGCGGAGGTTTGAAATCATTTCGTTGCCACATTCGAACACAAGCCAAAATCATCGCATCAATATTCTTCATATCAACTGCGCCTCGACCCCATATGAAACCATCTTTAATTTCACCGCTAAATGGGTCCACTGACCAATCAGCTGCATTAGCTGGCACTACATCAATATGACCATGTAAAACTAATCCTGGTCTAGTTGGATCTGCTCCTGGAATTTTTGCAACCACATTAACTCGATTTGGAGCGGTTTCAATCAATTCACTTTTGATACCAACTTCAGATAATTTAAGGGCTATGAACTCGGCCATTGCCTTTTCATCTCCACGACCTTCGCCATGATTAACGCTAGGAATTCGAATCATTTCTTGGCACAAGCTGATCGTTTCATTTTCTAATTCAATTATCTGGGCGGGGTTTAATTTCATGCCACTATTGTGCTGCATCTTTGGTCGTTCAGGATTCATAGCATTGCCTTTTTTAAGTTAATATTGCGCATCACCCT
>JBIIXT010000035.1:0-9865 GCA_044347205.1 Candidatus Nanopelagicus sp.
TGCCAAGCAATTAAGTTGAGTAAGCAATACGCTTTCGTAATATGAAATCCCACGGCGTAGTAACCCGCGTTCCTGGAAAGGTTAATTTACAACTTTCAGTTGGCCCACTCGGTAGCGATGGTTTTCACGAAGTCACGACAGTTTTTCAAGCCATCTCCTTATTTGATGATGTCAGCGTTTCTGAAGGTAAACCTGGAGCTGGTGTAAGTATTTCTATCACTGGCCAAACTGCAAGTGGTGTGCCAGTTGATGCAAGCAACTTAGCGGTTAGAGCAGCAAACTTAATGATTAAAGAGTTTGAGATATCACCAGATCTTGAGATTAAATTAAAGAAAGAGATTCCAGTCGCGGGTGGAATGGCGGGTGGAAGTGCGGACGCAGCTGGTGTGATTGTTGGGCTGGATTCATTATTTAATCTAGGAATTTCAAGAGTTGAAATGGAAAAAATTGGTTCACAAATTGGCAGCGATGTACCATTTTCAATTTCAGGTGGCGTTGCAATTGGAACAGGTCGCGGTGATCAAATCACTCCGGCGCTAGCTAAGGGAAGCTACACCTGGGTTCTTGCATTATCTAGTCAAGGATTATCAACACCTGCGGTATATCAGGAGTGTGATCGATTACGCGAAGGTTTATCTATTGCAACTCCACAAGTTAGTGAAGCTTTAATGCAAGCACTTCGCGCCGGTGATGCAAACGCATTAGGTAAATCTTTACTAAATGATCTACAAGCAGCTGCTTGTTCACTTCGACCTGCACTTCGCTTAGTTTTAGATGTTGGAAATGATTACGGTGCATTAGGTGGCATCGTTTCTGGATCTGGTCCAACAGTGGCCTTTTTGGTTGCAGATGAGGAACATGCCATGGATTTAACAGTTGCATTAAGTTCTAGCGGTGTTGTTTCATCACTTGCACGTGCGATTGGGCCCGCTCACGGCGCACGAATTATTGAGAGTTTTTAATTTAGCTTGTTATAAGGGATAATTCAGGTTCCGCCATTGTGTAGTGGCTAGCACATGAGCCTTTGAAGCTCAGGGTCCAGGATCGATACCTGGTGGCGGAGCCACCAAACTAACAAAGGTTAGGAGATCAAAGTGAGCAAAGTAGAGCTTGCGATTGTCCTAGCAGCGGGTGAAGGCACCCGAATGAAATCTGAAACTGCAAAAGTTTTACATCAAATTGCTGGCAAAAGTATTATCGAAAATGTACTCACAGCACTGCAGCCACTAAATGCGAAATCTCTATCAGTTGTAGTTGGCGCCCACCGTGAATCAGTTGAAGCACATTTAGCCACAATTGCACCAACTGCTAAAGCAATCTTTCAAGCAACTCGAAATGGCACAGGTGGTGCGGTTCAATTAGCCCTAGCTGAATATAAAGGTGATGGCACAGTCTTAATTCTGGCTGGTGACACCCCATTGCTAACAACTCAAACCCTGAATGAGTTTGTGCAAGCGCATGTAAGTGGTAAAAATCAAGCATCGGTACTTACCGCTTTGTTACCAGACCCAACTGGTTACGGAAGAATTCTACGCGCAGAAAATAATGCAATTTTAAAGATTGTAGAAGAGAAAGATTGCACTGAGCTGGAGGCAGAAGTTGATGAGATTAATACCGGGGTTTATCTCTTTGAAATTAAAGTACTTCGCGAAGTCATCTCAAAGCTTGAACAAAACAACTCACAAAAAGAGCTTTATCTAACTGATGTAATTGGTTTAATAAATTCAACTGGCAAATCGGCAATCGCTGTCCTATCTAATGACTACACCGAAACACTTGGAATCAATGATCGATCACAACTTGCAGATTGCGCATCACTGATGCGAGATCGAATAAATTACGAGCACATGTTAAATGGGGTAACTTTTATTGATCCCACAACTACCTGGATTGATTTGGATGTAAAAATCGCAGCTGATGTAACGATTTATCCAGGCAGTTCAATCTCTGGAAAAAGTACGATTGCAAGTGGTGTGATTATTGGACCAAGAACAACTTTGGTTAATTGTGAAGTAGCTGCCAACTCTTCAATTATTGAAAGCTTTGCAACTGATTCAAAGATTGGTAACTCAGCCAAAGTTGGACCTTATTCATATCTACGCGCCGGCACCGTGCTAGCAGCGGATGCAAAAATTGGTGCTTATGTTGAGACTAAAAACTCAACAATTGGTAAAGGTTCTAAAGTGCCACACCTTTCTTATGTTGGAGATGCTCAAATTGGTGAAGGCACAAATATTGGCGCTGCGACTGTATTCGTAAATTATGATGGTGAAAATAAGCACCAAACCAAGATCGGCAATCATGTGCGAATTGGCAGCGACACAATGTTGGTTGCACCAGTCTCAGTTGGTGATGGCGCCTATACCGCCGCTGGTTCTGTAATTAATGAGGATGTTCCGGCAGGTGCAATTGGAATTGGCCGCGCTCGTCAGATAAATATCTTGGGCTGGGTCCTTCGGAAACGAAAAGGAAGTAAATCAGCAGATGCAGCCAAAAATGCTGGTGCTAGTGAATAATCTCCAACTAGTAGAATAGAAGTATCAAGCACCGCCACTTTGAGATAAGGGAGGGTACTAAATGAATGAAATCCGCTTATCCTCCGAAAAAAGATTGCGCCTGTTTACTGGCCGCGCCTATCCAGAGTTAGCTGATGAGGTAGCCGCCGAACTTGGAATTCCAATTACACCAACTTCAGCTTATGACTTTGCAAATGGTGAAATATTTGTTCGCTTTGAAGAGAGTGTGCGCGGAAGTGATGCTTTTGTTCTGCAAAGCCATAGCGCTCCAGTAAACAAACAAATTATGGAGCAGTTAATAATGGTTGATGCGTTAAAACGTGCATCAGCTAAACGAATTACTGTTGTTCTACCTTTCTATGCTTACGCCCGACAAGATAAAAAGCATCGCGGCCGCGAACCAATCTCTGCCAGATTGATGGCGGATTTATTTAAAACAGCAGGAGCAGATCGCCTGATGTGTGTGGATCTACACACCTCTCAAATTCAAGGATTCTTTGATGGCCCAGTAGATCATTTATTCGCACTGCCGCTGTTAACAAATTATGTAGGAAGTAAAGTCGATCGCAAGAATTTAGTAATTGTTTCACCTGACTCAGGACGTGTACGAGTAGCAGAGCGCTGGAGTGAAATGTTGGGCGGAACTTCAATTGCATTTATTCATAAAACTCGTGATCCAAGAGTGCCAAATGAATCAACCACCGGCAAGGTTGTTGGTGATGTTAAAGGAATGACTTGCGTAGTAATTGATGACATGATCGACACCGCCGGCACAATCACCAAAGCAGTAGATGCATTAATTGAAGCCGGAGCTAAGGATGTAATTATTGCGGCAACTCATGCGGTTCTTTCAGGGCCAGCAGTTGATCGTTTGAAGAAATCTCGCGTATCAGAAGTTGTAGTTACTAATACATTGCCAATTTCAGAGGAAAGCCGCTTTGATAATTTAACAGTGCTCTCAATCGCACCACTTTTGGCTAGGGCGATCAAGGAAGTATTTGAGGATGGATCGGTTACCAGTCTTTTTGATGGGCATAGTTAAGAAGTAAAGCAAGATCTCGTAAGGATTTGTCCTTTCCACCTTACTCCCGCTAATCTACGGGCTCGAAGTTCCGCGAGGGATAAAACCGTTATCGAGGGAGAAGTAAAATGGCTGAAATTTCAATCAACGGCGCACGCCGTACTGAATTTGGTAAGGGCGCATCGCGCAGAGCTCGCCGTGATGGATTTATACCGGCGGTAATTTATGGTCATGGTGAGAAGCCACAACATGTGCAGCTTCCCTCTCGCGAACTTGGTGTCGCATTAAAAACTTCAAACGTTTTGATTGACGTAGTTCTAGATGATCACACTGAATTAACTCTTCCTAAATCTGTATCACGCGATCCATTAACAGGATTGCTTGAGCACATCGATTTAGTAATTGTTCGTCGTGGTGAAAAAGTTGTTGTTTCAGTCCCAGTACACACTGAAGGTAAATACGATCAAGATGGTATTTTGGAAAATGTTAATACTTCTATCGAGGTAGAAGCAGATGTAACTAACATTCCAAGCTTCCTAGTTCTAAGCATGGAAGGCTTAGCTGCTGGTGAATCACTTACTGCGGATAAGGTTGTTCTTCCTGCTGGAATTAAATTAATCAGCGATCCAAAGATGACCGTTATCCACTTATCAGTTCGTTCTGCAGAGGTTGAAGAGGTTGCAGTTGTTGCTGCTCCTGTTGATGGTGCTGCTCCTGTTGATGGTGCTGCTCCTGTTGAGGGTGCCGCCCCAGCCGCTAAGGACGATAAGAAGTAAGCAACCGCTAGCCTTAACTTATGACGGCTCGTTGGTTAGTAATTGGACTTGGTAATTCTGGTTCAGAGTACGAAAAAACACGACACAATATTGGGCAACTTTTGCTTGCCGAATTATCCAACGGTGGAAAATTTTCGACGCATAAATCTCGAATGGAAATTTGCGAGGTTCGAGCAGGTGAAAATACTTTAGTACTGGCCAAATCTCGTGGCTTTATGAATGAGACCGGTGGCCCAGCTAAATCCCTAGTTGATTTTTATAAAGTTCCACTTGAGCAAATAATTGTTGCCCACGATGAATTAGATTTACCGTTTAACGCACTTCGCCTAAAGCTAGGTGGTGGAGATAATGGACATAATGGTTTGAAATCTTTGACCTCATCACTAGGTGGCCCCGATTATTATCGAATCAGAATGGGCATCGGTCGCCCGCAAGGTGAGCAAGATCCAGCAGATTTTGTCTTAAAACAATTTGCAAGTGGTGAAAAAAAAGAGCTACCAGAGTTTATTACTAGATGTGCTGATGCAGTTTTAGCTTTAGTAGAAGATGGTTTAGAAAAAGCGCAAACAAAGTTTAATAATTAATCAACCAGTATTTCGAAGACCAGCGGCGACACCGTTTATTGTAAGTAATAAGGCTCTAGTTAGTAATGGATCAGGTGATTTTTGACCACGCACCTGCTTTAAGAGTGAAACTTGTAGAAGTTGTAGTGGTGCTAAATAGGTATCCCGTACCGCTAATGTGCGAGCTAAAATCGGTTGATTACCAAGGATCTCACTCTTACTTGTTAGCGCCAGCAACTCTGTAACTGTTAATTCAAACTCAGCTTTGATCTCATCAAATATCCGATGAAGCTTTGGCTCAACTAATGCATCCACGTAACGCTGGGCAATACCTAAATCTGTTTTTGCAATTGTCATCTCAACATTGCTAATAAAGGTGCGGAAAAAATGCCAATTATTTAACAACTCTTTTAACAATTTTTCATTTCCAGCTTCTCGCGCTGCCTTTAACCCTGATCCAACTCCATACCAACCGGGAACAATTTGCCTTGATTGGGTCCAACCAAATACCCATGGAATCGCTCTTAATGAGGATAGGCCACCACCAGCATCAGCTCGCCTTGACGGCCTGGAGCCTAAGAATAAATTACCTAATTGTTCAACTGGTGTTGATTGATAAAAGTAATTTGGCAGATCTGGTTGATCAACTAAATTGCGGTAGGCGGTAAATGCGGCATCACTTATTAAATCCATGCAGGAATCCCAAGAGTTTAAGGCGTTAGAACTTTGTCTTGGCTTTCGGTTTAGAACTGTTGCTTCTAATGCTGCGGCTAAAGTTAACTCAAGATTTTCTTTTGCCAGAGCTGGCAGGCCATATTTATCTGAAATAACCTCACCTTGCTCAGTCATTTTTATCTGGCCATCGATAGAGCCCCAAGGAAGTGCTATTAATGCATCATATGTAGGTCCACCGCCACGGCCAACTGATCCACCACGTCCGTGAAATAACCGCAGCTTCACACCATGTTTAATTGCAATATCTCTAAGTTTGCGTTGGGCCTTATGGATCTCCCATTGGCTAGTTGTAATTCCAGCATCTTTATTTGAATCGGAGTAACCCAACATTACTTCTTGAACATTTCCGCGAAGTAAGACTATTTCTCGATACTCTTTATTGCTCAATAAATTATCGAGAATTTGGTCAGCAGATCGCAACTCGGCAACTGTTTCAAGAAGTGGCACAAAGTTAATCATGGCAAACTTTTTAGATGAGCTTAGATCAACTAATCCAGCGTACTTACCAATTAATACAGCAGCTAAAACATCTTCAGCAGACTTTGTCATAGAAATTATGTAAGTTTCAATTACTTCTGGGCCAAACTGGTTAATTAAGTCCTTAATAGCCAGGAAGGTATTAAAGGTTTTCTTAGCTGCTTCATCTAACTTCTCAACATTAATTGTTAAATCACCGGAAATCTGCTGGCTAATTTGCTTTACATCTAACTTACCAACAGCTTGTTCAAGTAGTTGCCAGTGCGCATCAGAGTGTTCACGAATATCCATGGTTGCATGAGTTAGACCAAATGCGGTAATTGCCCGGGTTAATCTTTCTAATAATCCACCAGCAATTAACTCACCCTTGTGCTCTAGAAGTGAGTCACGCATAATTGTAAAATCCTGAAGTAATTCAGCGGTATTTTCATAATCTCTACCCGGCACATGTGGCTGCATATTCCGATGTCTGGCTTGTGTGATCAACAACTTATGTCTGATAGCAGTTGCCTTTAGCCGGTAGGGCTCTTCAATATTTATTCGACGGAATCTCTCTTCAATTTCTGGCAGTAGTTTTAAGTCTTGCGCAACTGATTCGAGCAGCACTGGTGAAACTCCCGCCAACTTTGTCGAAACTGATAGGCCCTGGCGTAGCTCATCTAATAAATGAATAATGGCTCGAGTGAAGTGAGCATTTTGTAACAAGATTGCTGATTTAGTAATTTCTGCGGTGATAAATGGATTGCCATCGCGATCACCGCCAATCCATGTTCCAAAGGTCAATGGCTTAGCAGTCAAAGGAATTTCTATACCTACTCGCTTTAACTCTTTAGCAAATTCATCAAGAATTTCTGGAACTGTAAATTCAAGTAATTCATCTAGGTAATAGAGGGAGTTAACCGCTTCATCTAAGGGTTCAGGTTGACCAAGTCTTAGCTCATCAGTTTGCCATAGCAGATCAATAGTTTCGGCTAATCGGGCATTTCCGACCTTGCTATCAGGGGCATCTAAGAGTTCAGAGATTGTATTTAACTTGCTCAAGACTGAACGGCGAGCAGCTTCGGTTGGATGAGCAGTGAATACAGGTCTAATTGAAAAATTATTTAGCCAACTTTGTAAGTCAGCTTTTGAAAACTCATTTTTGTCTAGCGCAGAAGAAATATTGCTTACCGCTTGACTGATCCAACTGCCGCCTAAATGTTGTTGGTTGGCCAGCACCTTTACACGATCTACTTGCTCTGCCACATTTGCTAAGTTGAAGTAGATGCTAAAGGCTCGAACAAGTGAGACAGTTTTTGAGACTGATAAATTGCTAAGTGCTTGATCAGGCTTGCCTTCTCGAACTGCTAGTCGCACCGATTCAACTAAATTCAAAAGTTCTGCACCTTCTTGACGAGCCAAAGTTTCGCCCAGCAGGTCAGCTAACTTTCTAACATCGTTTCGAAGCGCTGAATTATCAGAGTTCATGGCGTAATCATTACAGGTATCGGCGGTTAGATCTGCCTAATTTATTCAACTAGAATTTCCCACCAGCACCCCCCTTCTTTTAGAAGCGGGGGTAACTGGCGTTTATCGGTCAATTTGAGATTGGAGTATTTGATGCTTAATCGAGTGAAGGCGCTGGATTTGGCAATCAAAAAATACTTAAGTAGTGAAGATACATTAATCGCACCGGTTGCGATTCACTCCCTGTTAGCAGCTGTTGCAGCAGATGAAAGCCCCTTGCTACTAATCACAACCTCCACTCGCAAAGCCGAGGAGTTAAGCGCTGAGTTAAATTCATATTTACCCAGCACTTTGATTTCAAATTTTCCACCTTGGGAGACTTTGCCGCATGAACGGTTAAGCCCAAAGAGTGACACTGTCACAAATCGTTTTAAATCTTTAAACGCATTAAATTCAAAACAATCCAAAATTGTTGTGACATCGATTCGGGCGCTGCTTCAACCGATAATTGATAATGATTTAGATTCAACACAGCTTTTATTAAAAGTAGGATCAAATTTACAGCTGAATGTATTAATTCAAAATTTATCAGAGTTTGGATTTTCTAGAGTTGATCTAGTTGAACGACGAGGTGAGTTTGCTGTTAGAGGTGGAATTGTTGATCTCTTTCCAGCAGACCATCAACATCCAGTTCGGGTGGATTACTTTGATAATGAGATAGATGAACTTTCATACTTTTCTATTTCTGACCAGCGAACCATAAGTAAGATAGCTGATCTGCAAATATTTCCATGTCGTGAGTTAATTATTGATGATGAAATTAAAAATAAAGCCGCGCAGCTAGGACAGCGATATCCTCAGATAAAAGAGCTGACCAGCAAAATCGAAGAAGGTATTTACTTTGAGGGAATTGAGTCACTTGCTGCCGGCCTAGTTAAGAATTACAGATCTTTACTTGAGTACTTACCGATTAATACGCAGATTTGGTTAATTGATGAGCCCCGAATCACTTCACGAGCAGTAGATCTATTGCAGACCAATGAGGAGTTTTTAGCAGCAGCCTGGTCTAATGCGGCTTGGACTAGTACATCTTGGCAAGAGGCTAACAATGAACAAACACCATTAGATCTAAGTAAAGAGTTGGATCGTGGTGGTTTCTACACATTAGATTTTGTTATCAATCAAAGTAAAAAGTTAGGGCTTTCATTGCGGGCCTTAAATCTCTATCAGGCTGACCCAGATGAGAAAGAACTTGAAGGATTTGCTGAAATCCAATCCTTTGGAAATAAGTATGAAGCAGCGATTGTGCAGATTAAACAATGGTTTAAGGCCGGATATCAAATAACTTTCTCCGCGCCCGGAGTCGGTACCTTAAATCGATTTCATGAATTACTAAATCAGGCTGATTTACCTAATGCGATTAATCCTGCAGAAAACTCAGTAATTGCTTTAATTCAAAGCTCAATTGCTAATGGCTACATTAACGAAGACCAGAAGATTGTGTTTTTAACTGAAAAGGATATTTCTGGCCAGCGCGCATCCGATAAAGATTTAGCTCGAATGCCATCACGCCGCAAAAAATCAATTGATCCACTTCTGCTAATCGCTGGTGATTACGTGGTTCATGAACAGCATGGTGTCGGCCGGTATGTTGAGCTTATAAATCGAAGCACTAATGGTGTTACAAGAGAGTACTTAGTACTTGAGTATGCCGCTTCTAAGCGTGGTCAACCAGCTGACAAATTGTTTGTACCAACTGACACACTTGAACAAGTAACAAAGTATGTTGGCGGTGAAGCACCAGCTCTGCACCGAATTGGCGGCGCGGATTGGCAGAGTACAAAGCGAAAAGCTCGCAAAGCAATAAAAGAGATTGCAGCGCAATTAATACGTTTGTATGCAGCTCGAATGAGCGCTCCTGGCTTTGCTTTTTCGGTTGATACACCATGGCAGAAAGAGCTCGAAGAAAGATTTGCATTTGTAGAAACGATTGATCAACAATCAACAATTGATGAGGTTAAGCGTGACATGGAATCACCTCATCCGATGGATCGAATTGTTTGTGGCGATGTTGGTTATGGCAAAACTGAGATTGCAGTTAGGGCCGCCTTCAAAGCGGTACAAGATGGTAAGCAGGTTGCAATTTTGGTACCGACAACTTTATTAGTACAACAGCACTTTAATACATTCACAAATCGCTACTCAGGATTTCCAATTAAGTTAGCAGCTCTTTCTAGATTTAATACTGCAAGCCAAAGTAAAGCTGTTATCAGCGGTTTAGCAACAGGTGAAATAGATGTTGTAATCGGAACGCACAGATTGCTATCGAAG
>JBIIXT010000087.1:0-2696 GCA_044347205.1 Candidatus Nanopelagicus sp.
AAGACGATTCAAGTCCCAGTTGATTGGAAGATAGATGCCAAGCTGCTGCAGGATATTGTTAAAAGTAGAGTTAAAGAGCTCTAACTAAATCTTTACTACCGCGTCGATGATCTCCTCTGGTGTGGCGCCCTCCTTTACTTCATAATCAACATTGGTTGGAATTCCATTTTTCTGCGCAGTTGCCAATAGCGTCATCTGAGCTGCGATCTCTGTCATCCAAAATAATGAGCTAGGTCCGGCTCGGTCAAAGATTCGTTGGGCTTCGGCTAATTGATCATCACTAAATTTCTCTCGATCATTTTTATCATCATCTAATACCCGCAGCAGGTAATTCTTGATGTCTAATGCAATTCCAGTCGCATCAGATGATGAGTGCAAAAGATCTTTTAACTCTGTATCTAAGGATTTCTTCCGTTTTTTCTTTCGGTTTAGAAATAGATAAATCAATGAGAAGAAGAATAGGAATTCAAACACGGGCGCTCCTGTCGGTGGATATGGGATTAAGTTAGCAATTGCTACTGACAGTTGCTCAATAATGACTATCTGCTTAATAAGTGAGGTAGGGTCTGATTATGCTTAAGCTCGCAGGCTCAATTACAGGAATCACTCTGGTCTTGATCTACATAGTTGGATCTGGCTTGTGGGTAAACACTGGAGATAATTGGTATCGATCTTTAAATGCACCAAATTGGCAGCCACCTGATTTTATCTTCGGCATAATCTGGCCATATAACTTTGTTGTTTTAGGAGTAGCTGCGGTAAATGTTTCACAGCGGTTAAGTGCTGCTTGGGTTATCTCCTACTTAAGTATCTTTGCTTTAAGTGTTGCATGTGCATTGACATGGGCTTATCAGTTCTATAAACCACATAATTTATCGGCGGCATCGATTGCACTAACCTTGGTTGCACTCCTAACCATTCCAGTCCTGCTGATTGCATTTAAGGCCTCTGTTGGAGTTGGCCTATTGCTGGTGCCCTATCAACTCTGGGTAATAGCTGCGATGACAATTAGCTGGGGCTACGCCAAACTTAATTAATTTACTTTCCTAGGCATGTATCTAGAAGTTTAACTATTGCAGTTTTTTCAGCGGATGTAACCCAAAGTTTGTATTTGGCCTTTACTGAAACTTGCCGGGCAACATATGTGCAGCGGTATGACTTGTAAGGTGGCAGCCAGGTAGCAGCATCACCATCACCTTTTTGCCGATTTAACTTAAAATCTACAGCTAATAAATTAAGTGGATCATTAGCGAAGTTGCTGCGCTGGGTATCAGTTAATGCAAAAGCTCCAGTCTGCCAAGCATTAGAAAGTGCGACCACATGGTCAATATCTATGTTTGAAGATGATTTGCTTAGATCAAAGGCGATTACTTTATTACTGTAGGGATCAAGTAATGTGCCGGCGATTACCTTGCAATTACTTGTGCCTGCTTTAAATACAACCTTTGTTAAATCTCGTTTAAGGGTGTCATTCCTTGCATCACAGCCATTTTTGTCTGGATCTTTCCAATGCGAAAACTTCTCACGGGTATACCCAGTCTTTGCAGCCCTTCCTTTAACGGCCAACTTATTAAGGGCGCTAAGTGCACTCTCATACTCTGATTTATTTGCGGCAGGAGTTTGTGCGGCTTCACTTTGAATTGGCGCAATTAAGAGCGCTGTGATTAACAGGCTAGCTCGGGCGCGCTTCATATTGTGAGTTTACCGACAGAGCAGGATTTATTTGCCATCAATACAAATAATCTCGGGGGCGATATTAATAAATCTGTGAATTCTCAGTAGATTTGGCGGGTGAGATCTCCAGATGCGATTGTGATTGGCGCCGGTGTTGTGGGCGCCTCAACTGCATTGTCCTTAACAAATGCCGGATTAAAAGTTTTAGTAATTGATCGCGGACCAGTAGCAAGTGGCACAACAGGAGCTGGTGAAGGAAACATTTTGGTCTCAGATAAGGAGCCAAGTCCTGAATTAACACTCTCCCTTCGATCCCGAGATGCTTGGTTTGAGGTGGATGCAGATATTGGCGGTGGCTTTGAGTTAGAAGCAAAGGGTGGGGTTGTTGTTTCAAGGAGTGAAAAAGGTGTTGCTGATTTAAAAAGACTAGCTGCGCTGCAACGTAAAGATGGAATTGATGCACAAGAGGTAGATGCATCGCAGTTACAAAAGCTTGAACCACAAATATCTAAAAGTGTTGAGTTTGGCGTTTTGTATCCGCAAGATGCGCAGTGCCAACCAATGCTGGCGGCGGCGCAGATGTTGCGAGCGGTGAAAAATCGCGGTGGCGTATTTGTGCAGGGTGAGAATGTTCTAAAAATAGATGTTGTAGCAGGTTCCGTAGTTGGTTTAACTAGTGATAAAAACAAGTACTCATGCCCAATTGTTGTAAATGCAACTGGCACCTGGGCTGGTGAAGTAGCAAAGCTGGCGGGATCTAATCTTCCAATCATGCCAAGGCGTGGTTTTATTTTAGTAACCGCACCCGTTGGCAAGATTGTTAACCATAAGGTTTATGACGCAGATTATGTGGCCAATGTGGCAAGTGGGGATGCTGATCTGCAATCTTCAGCGGTAGTTGAAAGCACTGCAAGTGGCACCATGCTAATTGGAGCCTCTCGCGAGCGAGTTGGTTTTCAAAATGATCTAGATGTTTCGATTTTACGTAAATTAGCAAGACAGGCAATCTCGCTATTTCCAAT
>JBIIXT010000002.1:0-32240 GCA_044347205.1 Candidatus Nanopelagicus sp.
GTGCATATCTTTGATGAGAAAAATATCGCCAGTGATCAGAAGGTGATTAGCAATATTCAAGACTTACCTAAAGAAATTGAGTTAGCAATTGTTTCACCAGGGTGGCGAAGTGATCATCCATTAATCCAAAAACTCATCGCATCTGGCGTGCAGATTCAAAGTGAAATTGATTTAGCCTGGTTGATTAAGTGTGAAATTGCGCCAAATCAGAGGTGGGTTGCACTAACTGGTACAAACGGTAAAACCACCTCTATTCAAATGCTGCAGAGCATATTCACTACATCTGGAATCAATGCTGTTGTATGCGGAAATGTTGGCGAGCCAGTCATCACAGCGGTTTGCCACTTAGCTAAGTATGAAGTTTTAGCACTTGAGCTCTCTTCGTTTCAAATCCATTGGAGTAATTTGCCAATGTATGAATCGATTGCGATTTTAAATATAGCCCAGGATCATATTGATTGGCATGGCTCCTTTGAAGAGTATGCAAAAGCGAAATTAAAACTGATGGCACAAAGCAAGCAAAGTTTTATAAATAAATCAGATCCTTATTTAGCAGCCCGGCACTTTGATCAAGCAGGAGTTGCCTGGTTTTCACTGAACACACCAGCACTAGGAGAAATTGGCTTAGTGGAGGAGCTAATTATTGATCGCGCCTTTTCTACATCAAACTCACACGCCAGTGAGATTGCCGAGATCGCAGATGTTAGTCCAACCGTTCCCCACAATATTTTAAATGCTATGGCTGCAGCAGCTCTGGCATTATCAATTGGTATCACTTATGAACAGATCAAAGCTGGGCTAAGTGCGTTTACTACTGATCATCATCGCCTGGAATTGATTAAGAAAAGTAATGAGATCAATTGGATTGATGATTCAAAGGCGACAAATCCGCACGCCGCCGCCGCTGCAATTATGGCAAATTTAAATGTCATTTGGATCGCTGGTGGCATGGCAAAAGGGGCGAACATGGATGAACTAGTCCAACGTTGTGCACCACGGATTAAATCAGCAATATTAATTGGAAAAGATCGTGATTTGATTAAGGCCTCATTAAGTGAATTTGCCCCGCAGATTCCAATACATTTGGTAGATCAAGAAAAAGATAGTGCCCAGCTTTTACTTGATGTCGTTAAATTAGCTCTTAAGTTAGCCAAGCCAGGAGATACTGTTTTACTGGCACCTGCATGTGCCTCAATGGATCAATTTAAATCATATGCGCAGCGAGGCGAATTATTCGCTAAAGCGGTACGGGAGTTGGCATGAAGACAAGCTCACCAACTAGAAATTACACACAGATCTTTAAACAACCAGAGTTGCCATTTTATTTAATCATTTGGTCAGTAATTGCTCTGTCTGGGATCGGTTTAACAATGGTGCTATCAGCATCGGCAGTTGAATCTCTACAAGATAATGGATCAACCTATTCAATTTTTATCAAGCAATTCTTCTTTTTAATATTGGCCTGCGGCAGTGCTTATTGGGCATACCGCGTAAAGGGAGCAATCTGGCCGATCGCAGCTAGGTATGCACTATTGCTATCGATAGTATTTCTTGCATTGCCATTTGTGCCTAATCTAGGAAAAAATATTAATGGAAATCGTAACTGGATTGAATTAGCTGGTTTTACGCTGCAGCCCTCTGAGTTTGCAAAGTTTGCTTTAATTTTATGGTGCGCACTCCACCTTCGAATCAGTGAAAGTAAGAGCCCAGATGGGTTTATTAAAAATCCATTCATGGTAATTCTGCCAGGAGCAGTTGTAGTAGTTGGCTTAGTTCTATGGCAAAGAGATTTAGGAACTGCAATTTTAATTGTGGCGATATTGGGCGGAATAGCTTTTATTTCAGGTGCACCACTTAAACATTTCGCCTACCTTGCACTGTGCTTTGGTGCATTAGCGACAGCTTTAATCATCGCTAATCCTTATCGGTTAAATCGTCTTGGCGCATTTATAGATCCATTTGATGAGCAGTACTACAAGTTTGCTGGCTGGCAACCAGCTCATAGCATCATGGGATTGGCTAGTGGTGGTTTATTTGGATCTGGACTTGGCGCAAGTAAGCAAAAGTGGGCGAACCTAGCTGAAGCTCATACAGATTTTATTTTTGCTGTTATCGGGGAAGAGCTAGGGTTGCTTGGAACATTAATTGTTCTCTTTTTATTCGCCGCCCTTATCTTTTCAATCTTGCGAGTTTCACTTAAGAGCAAAGATTCATTCTCTCGCTACGCTACTGCCGGAGTTGCATGCTGGTTTATTATTCAAGTAATCGTAAATATTGGATCAGTTACTTCAACTGTGCCAGTAATTGGTGTGACTTTGCCATTCATTTCATATGGTGGATCTTCGCTAATGGCCAATTTCATTGCCGTAGGCTTTGTTTTAAGCGTAGCCAGAAGAACTCCTGAGATTGCTGATGGGATTAGAGCCAACCGCATGCGAAAATTAAGGAAATGAGTAAGAAAATAATCTTTGCTGGTGGTGGCACCGCTGGCCATGTCGAACCAGCCTTGGCGGTAGCTAATCAATTAAAGATGATTGAGCCTACATATGAAATTTTATTTGTCGGCAGCAAGAAGGGATTAGAAAACCAATTAGTCCCACGTGCTGGTTTTAAAATTGAACACGTGCCAAAAATTCTTCTACCAAGATCCTTATCATTTGCAATTTTCACTTGGCCATTTAAGTTTTTGGCAGCAGTTATCGCGGGCGTGAAGATTTGCAGGGGCGCTGATTTAGTAATTGGATTTGGCGGATATGCCTGTCCACCGATTTATATAGCAGCTGCTATCTTGCGCAAGCCGATTATGGTTCATGAGGCTAACGCTATTGCTGGTTGGGCTAATCGACTTGGAGTCATTTTCGCAAAACAATCATTCATCGCATTTGATCTACCCGGTCGACAGATTGGTAAATGGCGCAAGGCCCAATTAATTGGCATGCCCCTTCGAAGTGAAATTTTAAATAATCATAAATTAGATCAAGTTGCCAAGGCGCAATTGCGATCAGATCAAATCACCAAGTGGCAACTTTCACCAGCAAAACTAATCTTGTTGGTATTTGGTGGATCACAGGGATCACGTCATATTAATGAAGCAATTCTTCAATCTTTATCATTTTTTACGGAGAATGATATTCAGGTGGTCCACTCCGTTGGAAGAGACAATGCACTTCCAACATCGACTGAAAATTATCTGCCTCTTCCTTATATTGAGGATATGGCAGCTGCCTATACCGCCTGCGATTTAGTAATTGCGCGAAGTGGCGCCCTCACCTGCGCAGAGCTGGCAGCGGTAGGTAAGTTTGCACTTCTTATCCCACTTCCAATTGGAAATGGTGAGCAATCTGCTAATGCCCAGGATTTAAAGGCAGCCGGTGCGGCATTAGTAATTGATGATAATAAATTTAATTCAGATTGGCTTAAAGGTAACTGGAATGAGTTGCTTCGAACTGCAAAGGCCTACCAGCCTAAATCAATGCCGGACTCCTCAGCTAGCATGGTAATTAGTCAGGCAATAATTCAAGAGGTTAGTAAAAATTAGATGAGTACTTCAAATAATATTGAATTGGCAGATTACACAATCTCCCAGCTTCAAAAACTTAAGGTTCATTTCATCGGTATCGGCGGAGCCGGCATGAGTGGAATTGCTCGAATTATGTTGGCTAAATCAGTTGATGTCTCAGGATCGGACGCGCATGATTCACAAATGTTGTTATCTTTAAAAACACTCGGAGCCAAGATCTACATAGGCCATGACGCTGCTCAGGTTAAGCATGCTCAACTAGTTGTGGTCTCAGCTGCGATATCTGAAAGTAATCCAGAGTTAATTGAGGCTAAAAAATTAGGGATTCCAATTGCATCCCGTGCCAGTGCACTTGCCTGGCTCTTAAAAGAAAAGAGCTCCATTGCAATCGCTGGCACGCACGGAAAAACCACCACGACAGCAATGTTGACAGTTGCATTGCAATCAGCGGGGGAGGACCCATCTTTTGCAATAGGTGGAACCATTAATTCTGCTGGCACAAATGCACACAGTGGCTCCGGTAAGTTCTTTGTAGTTGAAGCAGATGAATCAGATGGCTCTTTTTTAGCCTATAAGCCCACAGCTGCGATTATCACTAATATTGAAATGGATCATGTTGATCATTTTTCAAGTGAGGCGCAATTATTCGCCGCTTTTAATGATTTCATAAACTCTATCCAGCCAGGTGGTGCTTTGATTCTTTGTGGCGATGATGCTGGCTGCCAGCAGATCCTAAAGACAACTGATCATCCAAAAAGTAAAGTGATTACTTACGGCCAAGCACCCGAAAATGATTTTCAATTAACGCGGGTTAACCTGCTACCAAATACCTCATCCGCTCTAATCCTGCACAATGGCAGAAAGGTGGGGGAGTTAAATTTAGTCGTACCAGGAATTCATAACCTTTTAAACGCATTGGCTGCTTTTGCTGCTGCCAGCGTATTAGGTGCTTCAGTTGATCAACTATTAACCGGCTTGGCTTCTTTTTCTGGAACCAGGCGCCGCTTTGAATTAAAGGGTGAAGTTAATGGAATTAAAGTAATTGATGATTATGGCCATCACCCAACTGAATTATTTGTAACGCTAACAGCTGCTAGAAATCTAGTAGGAGCTGGAAAACTTTACGTAGTATTTCAACCTCATCGATACTCACGTACTGCAGCCTTTGCTAAGGAGTTTGCAAAGGTTTTAGATCTAGCTGATTTTGTGTATTTACTTGAAGTCTACGCCGCGAGTGAGGCACCTATTGAGGGAGTTTCTTCACTGTTAATCAGTAAGGCAATGAACCAAAATAAAACTAAGTTTGAGCCATCTATGTTGCAGGTTGTAATTGAGGTAGCAAATGCTGCCAAGCCTGGTGATTTAATTATTATCTTAGGCGCAGGTGATGTTTCAACATTAAGTGCACCGATCCTTGAGCAATTAGCCACCCCAAAGGTTTAATTCTTGAATTCGAAGCGGCTACAAAAAGGTTTAATCAGCCTTATCGTAATTACAATTATTTTAGGTATCGCATACCTTTTGGGTTGGTCATCTGCTTTAACGGTTAAGAAAATAGAGATCACTGGCAGTGATTCGCAAAAAGTGATAGTTCTTCAGCTAGATAAAAATAACTTAGCTCTGGTCAATGAAATGAAGTTAGCACGGGTAGATATCAGGGCAATCAAGCGGGTAATTGGTGATCTAGATTGGTTAGCCCAGGCACAGGTTGATCGAAATTGGTTTAAACGTTCTATAAATATCGAAGTAGTGGAAAAAGTTGCAGTTGCCAGGGCAGTTACGAGTGATCAAAAGGTGATTAATTTTGATCAAAATGGCGGCTCCTTTACTCCGGTATCTAATAAGCAGGTAAGGTCGAGTCAAAAGTTGCCATTAATTAGCTCTGATTCAAATAGCGCTGAGGATTATGCAGCTGTGGCTAAGTTTTTACAGGAGCTACCTGATGAATCAATGCCTTTAATCGCAGATTTAATCGGCTTATCTGTTGGTGAATCTGGCTATATTTCAATGAAGACGCAGATCAATAATCGGATGGTCAACATCAACTGGGGAGAGCCAACTTTGATATCGCAAAAAAGCAGGACTTTGCAGGCATTACTGCTTTTGCCTGAAAATAAGAGTGCAAAAAACTTTGACTTATCACTTCCAGATTCACCAGTTACTTCTTAAATCGCAGTATTTGATGATTTATGATCATCAATAATTAACAAGATTGCCATTAAAATTTACTCGCCATTAATTCGTGTCGGTGATTGATTCATCATCTAGTAATGCCTACTTTTGCGTAATCGTAAAAGTAATAACTTTAACTCTAAAGTAGAGGTTTAAAGTTAGGGATGAGGCTTGAAGTGGCAACACCACAGAACTACCTAGCTGTTATCAAAGTTGTTGGTATCGGCGGGGGTGGCGTAAATGCAGTTAACCGAATGATTGATGTCGGATTAAAAGGTGTTGAATTCATTGCAATCAATACGGATGCACAAGCATTACTTATGTCGGATGCAGATGTGAAATTAGATATTGGTAGAAAATTAACAAGAGGTTTAGGTGCTGGAGCTGCACCAGAAATTGGCAGACAAGCAGCGTTAGATCACATAGATGAAATTGAAGAGGTGCTTCGCGGCGCCGATATGGTTTTTGTAACTGCTGGTGAAGGTGGCGGAACAGGTACTGGTGGTGCACCAATTGTTGCCAAGGTAGCAAAAGATTTAGGAGCATTAACAGTTGGTGTTGTTACCAAACCATTTAGTTTTGAAGGAAAGCGTCGCACAGCACAAGCGGAGGAAGGAATTGAAAATCTTCGCAGCGAGGTTGACACTTTAATTGTAATTCCAAATGATCGACTATTAGCAATTTCAGATCGATCAATTAGCGCACTTGAAGCATTTAAAACTGCAGACCAAGTTTTACTTTCAGGTGTTCAGGGAATTACCGATTTGATAACAACGCCTGGATTGATTAACTTAGATTTTGCTGACGTAAAAAGCGTAATGGCTGGTGCTGGATCTGCCCTTATGGGAATTGGTTCTGCTCGTGGTGAGGCGCGTTCTATTCGTGCTGCAGAGTTAGCGATCTCAAGCCCATTACTTGAAGCATCCATTGATGGTGCTCGTGGTGTATTGCTTTCAATCGCCGGCGGAAGTGATCTTGGTTTATTTGAGATTTCAGAGGCGGCGGAGTTAGTTGCACAATCAGCACATCCAGATGCCAACATTATTTATGGAACTGTCATTGATGATGCGCTAGGTGATGAGGTTCGAGTAACTGTTATCGCTGCTGGCTTTGAAGGTGGGCAACCAAAGTATGTTGCTAGACCATCAATTACAGCTGCGGAGTTAAGTGGTGAGGCAGATCCAATCGCTGCTAATGATCCGCTGGCAGTAGCCCTTGATTTAAATGTGGAGGGTGCTCAAACACCTCGCAGAAGAGTTTCCTTCGAAGAGCTAGTAGCAGAGGATGAGATCGATATTCCTGATTTCATGAAGTAAAACTTTATGGCACGGCTGCTCTTTACCGGCAAGGCTGCCGGCACATTTGATCCAACCTCTGGTTTAAAAAATCGAGATGAGTTAAGTAAATCTCTGGCAGTGCCTACGACAACTTTTATGCAGCAGGTCCATGGAAACACAGTGGTAGTCGTTGATGCGGATTCAAAGAATTTATTTGAAGCAGATGCATTAGTTACAAACAAAAAATCAATTGCACTTGCAGTCCAAGCAGCTGACTGTCTGCCGTTGCTGTTGCAATCAGATGGTGTCGTTGCAGCGGTTCATGTTGGGCGCAAGGGTTTATTAAATGGCGTTGCGATCAAGGCGGTTGAAGTGATGCAAGATTTGGGCGCGGGTCAAATATCTGGAGTTGTCGGACCGCATATATGTGGTCGCTGCTATGAAGTGGATCAGCTGATGTTTGATCAAGTTATCCAGGCTCACCCAGAAAGTGCTGGCGTGAATCGAAGGTTAAATCTCTTTGCTGGACTGGTTGCGCAGATTCCTCAGGTGCGCCTTTCAAATATGAATATTTGCACTTTGGAGAACCCTAATTACTTCTCCTTTCGCCGAGGCGCCGAGAGTGGGCGGCAAGTTGGTGTGATTTGTCTTTAGATCGCAAAGCTGAGATCACTGATAATTTAAACAAGGTCAAAGAGCAGATTGCTGATGCTGCAAAAGCGGGCGATCGAGAGCTATCTGATATTAAATTAATAGCTGTTACTAAGAATTTTCCGATCACAGATTTGCAAGTTTTATATGATTTAGGAGTAAGAGATTTTGGTGAAAACCGTGATCAAGAGGCTAGTGAGAAAGTTAGTAAATTACCCAGTGATATAACCTGGCATTTTCAGGGGGGAATTCAAAGCAATAAATTGAAATCAATCTCATCCTGGGCCACTTACATCCACTCAGTTGATCAAGTTAGATACGCACAATTAATTTCAGATTATTCGCAGGAGAAAACTTGCTCAATCTTTATTCAAGTCTCACTTGATCAAATCCCAGAGTCGCGGGGCGGTATTGATCCA
This sequence comes from Candidatus Nanopelagicus sp., assembly GCA_044347205.1. Lineage (GTDB taxonomy): Bacteria > Actinomycetota > Actinomycetes > Nanopelagicales > Nanopelagicaceae > Nanopelagicus. Next base: position 8,040 of record JBIIXT010000002.1, read on the forward strand.
GTGAAATTGCCCAAGGCCTGTGATGAAATATCCCAAATGCCAAATATTAAATTAATGGGATTAATGGCGGTTGCCCCACTTGATCAGGGCAGTTCTGAGGCCTTTGCCCAAATGGCAAAGTACAGCTCTGAATTAATAAAATCTCACCCGCAGGCAAAGGCGCTATCTATTGGCATGAGTGGGGATTTTCAAGAGGCTATAGGCCATGGTGCGACACATCTACGCATTGGCAGTTCAATCCTCGGTAATCGCAACCCCTTAATCTAACCTTGACCTATGGCCAGTGCATTTAAAAGAGTTGCCGGATATCTCGGCTTAATGGATGAAGAGGAGCTAGACCACGCAAATGTGGTAGCCCCAGCATCACGTGCTGTTCGTAGTAAACCAACATTTGAAGTAGTTGGTAAAACTCAATCAACTGTTACTTCACCAGTAATCGCACCACAAAGCATGGATCGCATCATCTCTTTAACACCACGCACTTACAGCGAAGCTCGTTTAATTGGTGAGCATTACCGCGAAGGTAAACCAGTAATTATGAATTTAAGTGACATGGAAGAGTCTGAGCGCAAGCGCTTAGTAGATTTTGCTTCTGGTTTAGTTTTTGGCCACCATGGCAGCATCGAACGCGTAACACCTAAAGTATTTTTGTTAACGCCGCCAAATGTCTCTGTCTCAGTAGAGGATAAGAACAGCGCTGCGCAAGCAAGCTTCTTTAATCAAAGCTGAAAATAAGTGGGACAAATTTTTGATGCCATTGCATGGCTGCTTCAAATATTTCTATTCGCATTAATTGCCCGATTAATTCTTGATTATGTTCGAATCTTTCGTCCACAGTGGCGCCCGCAAGGAGTCATCCTCGCCTTTGCTGAATTAATCTACACAATTACCGATAAACCTCTTAGTTATGTCAGAAGGTTTGTACCGCCACTACAACTAGGTGGCATAGCACTTGATCTATCTTTTATTGTGGTCTTTTTTGTAGTACAACTCTTAATTAGATTGGTGTTGGCTCTCTAGTTTTTCTCTAGCTTTAACCAAAGTCCAATCTCACTCTGACTTGTGCTCTCTGCAGCAATTTGATTCATTTGGGTAGCAAGTACCTCTGTGCTGATCTCTTCAATAGCTGATGAGATTGCCGCTGCTAACTCTGCTGGTGCATTCCAATTTACGGTAATTCGATCGCTAATATCTAAACCAATTCGCTTGCGCTCTTCTTGGATTGCTCTGATTACTTCACGCACTAAGCCAGCACTTATTAAGGCCGGCGTCATTGCAAGATCTAGCGCAACTGACTCACCATTATGGCTTGCAACTGACCAACCAGTTCTTGGTGTTTCTGTAATAACTAAATCACTTAACTCAACACTGGCAGTTTTAGTGGTTCCAGCCATGTCATAGGAGATTTCAGCCGGTGTCCCTGAACGCAATGATTTAACCAATTGGGTCGCATCAGTTTGTGAAAGTTTGGCAGCGATAGCCTGCACATCGGCGCCATACTTAGCACCAATACTTTTAAAGTTAGCCTTAATTGAAATATCTACTAGATCCGCACCGGCTGCGCTGATGTCAGCAATTTGTAAAATATTTAGCTCATCTGCGATATCTGCCTGTATTTGTGGTGGCATCGCTTCCCAGCCTGATGCTGCAATTAAGGCTCGGGCTAGCGGTTGCCTAATTTTAACTTTTGATTCGGCTCGGGCGGCACGACCTAATTCAACTAATCGGCGAGATAGGGCAACTGAGGTAGATAGTTGATCATCAATTAATCCTTTATTAGATACTGGAAAGTCCGCTAAATGAACTGATTCATCCTCGGTATTTTCTGCAACTTTTACTAGCTCTTGCCAAACATGTTCTGAGATAAAGGGAACCATTGGAGCAAGCATGAGGGTTAGATTTTTTAAACAGTAATACAGGGTGTTTAGCGCATCGCTATCGCCATCCCAGAATTTACGGCGCGAGCGGCGCACATACCAATTTGATAGATCATCAATAAATGCTCCTAATAAATTTCCAGCCATTTGCGAATCAAAGTTTTCTAATGCTTCATCAACACCAGCAATTACCTTATTTAGCTCTGAAATTATCCATCGATCTAGTAGGGATGGATCTTTTGGAAGGGTGCCAACTCTAAAATTTGCTGCTTTGGCATAGAGGGTGAAGAAGGAGATGGTGTTCCAATAAGTTAGAAGTGATTTGCGAACTACATCTGAAATTGCATCGTGGCCAACTCGTCTAGCACTCCAAGGTGAGCCGGCTGCCAACATGTACCAACGAACTGCATCAGCGCCGTGTTGATCCATTAGTGGCATTGGTTCTAAAACATTACCTAGATGCTTGCTCATCTTGCGGCCATCTTTATCAAGAATATGACCTAAACATAAAACTGTTTTGTATGAGGATTTTTCAAAGACTAATGTGCCAATTGCCATCAATGTGTAAAACCAACCACGGGTTTGATCAATTGCCTCACAAATAAAATCTGCAGGATACGCAGCTTCAAACGCCTCTTTAGATCCAGGCTTATGCGGGTAACCCCACTGCGCAAATGGCATAGCGCCAGAGTCATACCAACAATCAATAACCTCTGGAATTCGCTCCATCTTTAAATTACATTCTGCGCAGGCAAACTTAATGTCATCAACAAAGGGGCGGTGCGGATCTAATTTACTTAACTCACTGCCGGATAATTTACTTAGCTCAGCTAGTGAACCAACACATATCTCATGCTTGTTTTCACATCTCCAAATTGGCAGGGGAGTGCCCCAATAACGGTTGCGAGAAACCGCCCAATCAATATTGTTATTTAACCAATCACCAAATCGGCCATTTTTAATTGTTTCCGGATGCCAATTGGTTTTTTGGTTGACTTTAAGTAACTCATCTTTGATTGCAGTAGTTCGGATATACCAAGATGGTTGGGCGTAATACATTAAAGCGGTATGACAACGCCAGCAATGAGGGTAAGAGTGCTCAAACTGCAAGCTTCTAAACATTAAGCCACGCTGCTTAAGATCTTTGATTAAATCCTTATCGGCATCCTTGAAAAACTTTCCACCTGCAATTGGAATATCACTTTGAAAATGACCATCTGGATTTACTGGATTCACAACGGGCAGGTTGTAGCGACGGCAAACCTCTAAGTCATCGGCACCAAAGGCTGGTGATTGATGAACCAATCCAGTTCCATCTTCAACTGTTACATAATCAGCTAGAACGATGAAGTGGGCATTAGGTATTTCAATAAAATCAAAAGGCCTAGCGTAAGTAGTGTGTTCAAGTTCAGTGCCTTTAAAGGTAGCAATTACTTTACGGTCCTCACCCAGCACCGCGGCTAAGTCAGATGCAATTACTAATCTCTCACTCTTTTCTTCATGAGTAATCTCAATGACCTGGTAATCAACTTTTGGATTTACAGCAACTGCAGTGTTAGCAATTAAAGTCCAAGGAGTTGTGGTCCAAACTAGAAAAGCAGCGTTTAGTTCGGCTAATTTGCCGGAGGTGGCAGGAAATCTGACAAAGACAGAGGGATCTTTAATTGTTTCATAACCTTGCGCTAATTCATGATCTGATAAACCAGTTCCACAACGTGGACAGTAAGGTGCTACGCGATGATCTTGAACAAGTAGACCCTTCTTCCAGATTTGTTGAAGAGACCACCAAACGCTCTCGATGTACTCAGGTGACATAGTCCAATACGCTTCATCAAAATCAACCCAGAAACCCATGCGCTGTGTCATCTCAGTGAACTCACCAACATGTCGTTGTACTGAATCTCGACACTTATCATTGAACTGGGCAACACCAAATTTTTCAATATCTGATTTACCGGTAAAGCCCAACTCTTTTTCTACAGCAATTTCAACTGGCAAACCATGACAATCCCAACCAGCTTTTCGAATTACCTGCTTGCCTTTCATGGTTTGAAAACGGGGGAATAAATCCTTAAATACGCGCGCTTCGATGTGATGTGTTCCAGGCTTGCCATTTGCAGTTGGTGGACCTTCATAAAAACTCCAACGAGGTGAACCCTCGCGAGTTGAAACAGATTTTTCAAATATATTATTTTTACTCCAGTATTTCAGGATCGCTGACTCCATGGCGGGTAAATCAATTTGCGCAGGAAGTGAATTAATGGAGTTCTTAGAACCACCAGAGTTTTTGCCATCACCGGCAATTACTGCGCCCTTATCTTGATTATCCTTCATATTCACCCTTCATTCTAACTTGATGCGGGTGGCGGTTGGTAATTAGCCATCACAGCGCATAATCTTTGCCCCTTCAGGGGGTAGTAGCAACAATGAAAAAATTATTCAAAAAGGGTAGCAAGAAGGCTCCTGCCAAAAAAGCAGCAAGCAAGAAAGCACCAATAAAGAAAGCAGCCGTCAAAAAAACTGCAGCCAAAAAAACAGCGGCAAAAAAGGCGCCTGCTAAGAAAGCTGCCACACGTTCACCAAATATTGTAAAACCACAGTTATCCAAGAAGGCGCCAGGAAAACCATTCCCGGCAAAATTACAAACATCAACCTCTGGCTCTTCAACCACAATCTCAGTTACATCAACGATGCCTAATGCAAATGTGGCACCAGTTGTTGCCGAGCGCCGCTTAACAATGTTGCCACCGCCGAAACCAGTTCTTAAATCAAAGAAGGCTGCAGCGCTTAAGCCAATTAAAAGCGCACCGGCTCCATTTATTGTTGATGTGGGCGAGAATGCATTTACTGCGACTGAACTTAAATCACTTAAGGGTGAGTTAGGAAAAGACTTAGTTAGATTACAAAAAGAATTAGCGGTAGCAGAGGCTGAGATGGAACATCTAGTTGAAGCTGCAGGTGTTGGCGCCGGTGATGATCAAGCTGATGCTGGTGCAAAGACTTTTGAACGAGAGCATGAGATGTCATTGGTCTATAACGCTCGAGATATGGTGCAACAAACCGAACGAGCACTTGAGCGAATTAATAACAAGAGTTATGGAAAGTGTGAGGATTGCGGAAATTACATTGGCAAAGCAAGGCTTCAGGTATTTCCAAGAGCCACACTTTGCATGGCATGTAAACAAAAAGAGGAACGACGCTGAATTTATACCAGCGCAAGTGGCTAGCCATTTGTGCCTTAATCATTTTTCTGCTGGATTACCTTTCAAAAGAGTTAGCAATTAAATTTCTCACGGATGGACCAATTAATGTCATTGGCACCTTCTTAAGATTAAAGCTAGCTTTTAATCCAGGAGCTGCCTTTAGTTTGGCACCGAATGCCACAATATTCTTAACAGCTTTTGCAATTGGATTTGCTGGTGTAGTTATTTACTTCGGTCGCAAAGTTAAATCCACACCATGGGCGATTGCATTGGGATTAACTCTTGGCGGAATTTTTGGAAATTTGGCTGATCGAATTTTCCGAGAGCCAGGTCGATTACAAGGAGAAGTAGTTGATTGGATTGCATTACCAAATTGGCCAATCTTTAATATTGCTGATTCAGCAGTAGTTAGCGCCGCTATCTTGGTTACGGTTTTATCTTTTAAAAACATTGATTTTTACAATGCACATAAGTCAGGGGATGATCGTAAAGATGATTGAGCGTGAACTGCGATCCTTAAATATTCCAGATGGCTTAAATGATGAGCGAATTGATGCCGCTCTCTCTCGCTTATTGGGTTTATCAAGAAATGTAATTGTTGGGTTAATTGAAGCGGGAGAAATTTGTCGTGGTGGTAAAGCCATTGGTAAATCGGTGAAGGTAAGTACTGGTGATCAAATTGAAATTTTGATGCCAGCTGCTAAAGGTGAGGCCAAGTTAACTGCCACACCAATTGATGGTTTAGATGTTGTTTATGATGATGAGTATGTAATTGTTGTAAATAAGCCAGTTGGTATTGCAGCCCATCCAAGTCCTGGTTGGAAAGGGGCCACAGTAGTTGGCGCTATTTTTGCAGCGGGTTATCAATTGGCAACATCTGGCGCCGCTGAGCGACAGGGTGTTGTGCATCGATTAGATGTTGGCACATCAGGCCTAATGGTTGTTGCAAAAAATGAGAAGGCATACGCCAGTTTAAAAGATCAATTTAGAGAGCGTACTGTTTCAAAGATTTATCATGCGTTAATTCAGGGTCATATGGATCCAACAACGGGCACCATTGATGCACCAATTGATCGCCACCCGCGAGAGGATTACCGTTTTGCCGTAGTGGCAAATGGCAAACCATCAATTACCCATTACACAACGCTAGAAGTTTTTCCAGCAGTTTCATTAATGGAGATTGAATTAGAAACTGGCAGAACTCATCAGATACGTGTCCACTTTTCAGCACTTCATCATCCATTAGTTGGCGATCTAACTTATGGCGCAGATCCTTCACTCGCGCAGCGGTTGCAAATTTCTCGGCCTTGGTTACACGCCAAGGATCTATCATTTAAACATCCTGCAAGTGGTGAGCAAATCGCCTTCACGGCGCCATACCCAGAAGATCTGACACGCTCACTTGGCTTACTAGCCGATAATCAGCGCTAGAAATTCTTGGCAGTAGTAATCTCACCATCCCATGCCTGAGTCATCATCAAAGATAAATAACAAAGAGAATTTTGTGCACCTTCATGTGCACACCGAATACTCGATGCTAGATGGTGCCGCAAAGATCTCTGAATTAGTTGAAGAGGTTGCCCGCCAGCAAATGCCGGCGATTGCCATGACAGATCATGGAAATGTATTTGGTGCTTTTGAATTTCATAAACTCGCCAAGGCCGCAGGTGTAAAACCAATAATTGGAATTGAAGCTTACGTTGCACCAGAATCTAGATTTGATAAGCGCCGGGTTAAATGGGCCGCAGGTGGTGAAGATGATGTTTCAGGTGGCGGGGCTTATACCCACATGACCTTGTTAGCTGAAAACAATATTGGCTTATCTAATCTATTTAAGCTCTCATCGCTGGCATCCCTTGAGGGCTTTTACTACAAACCTCGAATGGATCGCGAACTTCTTTCAAAGTATGCCAAAGGTGTAATCGGAACAACTGGCTGCGCAGGTGGTGAGATCCAAACCCGACTTCGCATGGGTGGTTATAAAGAGGCAGTTAAAGCGGCAAGTGAGCTGCAGGATATTTTTGGTAAGGAGAATTACTTCCTAGAAATAATGGATCACAATATTGAAATTGAAACACGCACCTTCCAGGATTTAATTAAGTTGGGCAAAGAGTTAAACATGCCACTTCTTGCAACCAATGATTTGCACTATACCCACCATGAGGACTCAGCGGCCCATGAGGTATTGCTCTGCATTCAATCTGGATCAACCCTGGCTGATCCAAAGCGATTTAAGTTTGAAAACTCAGAGTTCTACCTCAAGAGTGCGCAACAAATGCGGCAATTGTTTAAGGACTTTCCAGAAAGCTGCGACAACACTTTATTAATTGCCGAGCGCTGCAACACAACCATGCGAGAGGGTGAAAATCTATTACCTAGATTTACTGTTCCAAATGGTGAGAGTGAAGATTCATGGTTAGTTAAGCAAGCCAATCTTGGATTAAGTAAAAAACTAGCTGGCACTGTTCCAGCTGAATATCAGGAGAGATTAAATTTCGAGTTAGATGTCATGATTAAAATGGGTTTCCCAGGATACTTTTTAGTTGTTTCAGATCTTTGCAATCACGCTCGCGAAGTTGGAATCCGAGTAGGACCGGGAAGAGGCTCAGCCGCTGGTTCACTGGTCTCATACTCACTGGGTATTACGGGTTTAGATCCAATTAAATTTGGTTTGTTATTTGAGCGGTTTCTAAATCCAGAGCGTATTTCAATGCCTGATATCGACTTGGATTTCGATGAGCGCAGGCGTTCGGAGATGATTCAATATGCAACAACAAAGTATGGCGATGATCGAGTAGCGCAGATAATTACCTACGGCACAATTAAATCAAAGCAAGCGATCAAAGATTCAACTCGAGTATTGGGGTATCCATACGCACTCGGTGAAAAATTAACTAAATCATTGCCACCATCTGTGATGGGTAAAGATATTTCATTAAACGGAGTCTTTGATGTTAATGATGAGCGCTACGGTGAGGCAACAGAGCTACGGGCTCTTTATGATTCAGATCCAGATTCTAAAAAAATTGTTGATACCGCTCTCGGTATTGAAGGACTTAAGCGTCAATGGGGAGTGCATGCAGCTGGTGTAATTCTTAGCAAAGAGCCATTACTTGATGTGATTCCGATTCATCGCCGGGAAGCTGATGGGGCAATCATTACTCAATTTGATATGGGAGCTTGTGAGGCAACTGGTTTACTTAAGATGGATTTCCTTGGGCTTCGAAATCTTTCTGTTTTAGATGATTGCTTAGTAAATATTAAAAATAATTTAGGAAAGACAGTTGTCTTAGAGGAGCTGCCACTTGCAGATAAAAACACCTTTGATCTCTTATCAAGAGGGGATACCCTCGGTGTTTTCCAATTAGATAGTGCACCTATTAGAGCTTTGCTTCGCTCAATGGCACCAGATAGCTTCGAAGATATTTCGGCGGTAATTGCACTTTATCGCCCAGGCCCAATGGGTGAAGATTCACATAATAAATATGCAGATTATAAAAATGGACGAAAGCTGCCAGTTCCAATTCACCCAGAGTTAGAGCAGCCATTAAATGAAATTTTAAAAGATACATACGGTTTGATCGTTTACCAAGAGCAGGTGTTAGCCATCGCACGTAAGGTGGCTGGTTTCTCACTTGGCCGCGCTGATTTATTGCGTAAGGCGATGGGAAAGAAGAACAAGGAAATTTTGGATAAAGAGCGAGTTCACTTTGAGTCAGGCATGAAGGAGAACAAATTCTCAGCTGATGCCGTTGAAAAATTATGGCAAACTTTGATTCCATTCTCTGATTACGCCTTCAATAGAGCACATAGTGCTGGTTATGGATTGCTCTCTTTTTGGACGGCCTACCTTAAAGCTAATTATCCAACTGAGTACATGGCAGCACTTTTAACAAGTGTTCGTGATGATAAGGATAAGAGTTCTCTTTATTTAAATGAGTGTCGGCGTATGGGAATTAAGGTGCTGCCGCCTGATGTGAATGAATCCGATTCAGAGTACACACCACGAGGAGCTGATATTCGATTTGGTTTAACTGCTATCCGCAATGTTGGTGAGAATGTGGTTGCCTCAATCATTAGCAATCGAATTAGTAAAGATAAATATCAAAGCTTTGGTGATTTCCTAGCAAAGGTTGATGCATCTGTCTGCAATAAGAAAACTATCGAGTCTTTGATAAAAGCTGGCGCCTTTGATTCATTGAAGCACTCACGCAAAGGCTTGATGATGGTTTATCTGGAAGCAATTGATGCAGTCTCTGAGGCAAAGCGAGCAGAAGCGATAGGACAATTTGATCTATTTGGAACACAAACATCAAGCACATCAATAAGTGGAGTATCACTTGAAATTCCATTAACTGAGTGGGAAAAATCAATGCTGCTCTCATACGAACGCGAGATGTTGGGTTTGTATGTATCTGATCACCCACTACTTGGTATTGAACATATTTTGCGAGCAGCCTCTGATATGCCAATTAGCCAATTGGGAGAGGTTAATCATGATCAAATAATTACTGTTGGTGGATTAATCACACAGGTTCAACGAAAAGTTTCCAGACAAGGCACGCCTTGGGCGATTGTGACGGTAGAGGATCTAGAGGGCGCTGTGGATGTAATGTTTTTCTCAAACTCTTATGCAACGCATGGCGTTAATTTAGTTGAGGACCGCGTTGTTGCAATTCGTGGTCGAGTAGATCGACGTGAGGAGCAAGCCAGAATTTCAGCACTTGATTTAACAATGCCAGATTTAAATAAAACTCCAACTGGTCCACTTGTTATCTCTATGGAGATGTCACGCTGCACACCACCAGTAATTGATCGAATGAAAGAAATTCTCCGCTCACATCCTGGAGCCCGTGAAGTTCATCTACAACTAGATGAGAACGGCAAGTTCACGGTTTTAAAATTGGATGAAGGTTTGAAAGTTACATCATCACCATCCTTATCAGCAGATTTAAAGACGGTGCTTGGGCCAGATTGCTTGCTCTCTTAGATTATGAAGACAATTGATTTACTTCCTGCAGTAGATATTAAATTTGGAAAAGCTGCCAGATTACAGCAAGGCAAATTAGAAAGTTCAATAAATTACGGGCAACCAGCTCAGGTTATTCAAGAGTTTGTAGCTGCAGGTGCGAAGTGGATTCACCTAGTAGATCTAGATGCTGCTTTTAATCTGGGCGATAACCGCTCCCTAATCACCGATTTAATCGCAGGATCACAAGTAAAGTTTCAATTATCTGGTGGGATTACAGATCAAGATTCTTTGGAGTTTGCGCTATCTACAAAAGTGAGCCGAATTAACTTAGCAACTTCAGCATTATTGGATTTAGATTGGGTTGGCAAAAGTATTTCGAAGATAAATACAATTGATCCAAAGTGCTTAAGCATTAGTTTGGATGTGAAAGGTGAGACATTAATTGCCAGAGGAACTGGCGATAATCTTGGAAACCTATTTGAAATGATTAAAAAGCTAGATCAATTTGGATGTAATCGCTATATAATTACAGATATTGATGGCGATGGAGCGCTAACTGGTCCAAATTTAAATTTGTTGTCAAAGATCAAAGAGATCACCAAATCTGAATTGGTTGCAAGTGGTGGCGTTGCATCCATTGAAGACCTAACGAAATTACGAGCACTTGAATTAAGTGGTGTAATCCTAGGTAAGGCGCTCTATACCGGCCTTATAGATCTACAAGAGGCGATTTCTGCTTGTTATAAATAAGGGTGCGCAAGTGCGCCCGCTTTACGGCAGAATGAGCCAATGAATCATCCAATAAATTTAGAGGCATTTCGAAATTATGCCCATGACTTTAATGTGATTCCTGTGGCAAGAAAAATTTCAGCAAAGAATGAAAATCCCTTATCAATCTATTTGAAATTAACGCAAAATCGAGTTGATACATTCTTATTAGAGTCCGCCGAATCAAATGGAGTTTGGTCCCGTTACTCATTTATTGGCGTAAATAGTGAGGCAACACTTAGTGAAAAAGATGGCAAAGTTTTTTGGCGCGGTGTCATGCCAGCTGGTGCGCCAACTGGTGTTGATCCATTGGCTGCCCTTCGAATTGCAACCGCACACCTTCGCTCACCAAAATTTGAAGATTTACCACCTCTTACTGGTGGCTTAGTTGGTTATTTAGGTTATGAAATTATTCGAAGGCTTGAAAAGATTCAATCCAGTACAACCTCTGATGTTGAAATTCCTGAAATAACAATGTTGTTGACCTCAGATTTAGCAGTTTATGATCATGAGCAAGGTGAAATCACTTTAATTGCAAATGCGATTAATTGGGACGGTTCAACTGATCGGGTTGATCAAGCATATGAGACTGCAATAAATCGACTAAATAAAATGGCTGAAAACCTAAGCTCAGTTGAAGTTGCAGAGTTCAAGTCCATTCCAGAACGGGTTGCACCTGATTATCAAAGGCAAAGCTCTGATCTTGAATACATTAAAAAGGTAGAAGCTATTAAAGAGGAGATCAAGTCAGGGGAGGCCTTTCAAGTAGTGCTTTCACAGCGCTTTGAAATGCAGAGCCAGGCAGACGCATTTGATATCTATCGAACTTTGCGCGAGCAAAATCCAAGTCCGTATATGTATCTGTTTAGATTTAGTGATCAGCTATCAATTGTTGGATCCAGTCCAGAAGCTCTAGTAAAGGTAACTGGAGAAGATGTGATGATCCATCCGATCGCTGGCACGCGCCCGCGTAGTAAAGATTCAAAGATTGATCAACTAAATGGTGAACAACTTCTTGCTGATCCAAAAGAGCGCGCTGAGCATTTGATGTTAGTAGATTTAGGCCGCAATGACCTAGGCAGGGTTTGTCAGGCGGGTTCAGTTGAAGTTACAGAGTTTATGCAGATTGAGCGATACTCACATGTTATGCATATTGTTTCCACTGTAGTTGGAAAGCTGGCCAAGAAATTTACGGCAATTGAAGCTTTGTTTGCAGTTTTTCCAGCCGGAACATTATCTGGTGCGCCAAAGCCGCGCGCTATGCAGATCATAGAAGATCATGAGATTAGTCGGCGCGGAATCTACGGTGGCACGCTTGGCTACTTGGATTTCACTGGCAATATCGATACCTGTATTGCTATTCGAACAGCTGTCATCAAGGGCGATAAAGTTTATGTACAAGCAGGTGCTGGAATTGTGGCTGATTCAGATCCAGCAGCAGAGAATCAAGAGTGCATTAATAAAGCCGCCGCAGTCCTTGGCGCAGTTGCAACTGCAAATCAAATGGTGAAATTATGAAGTCATTGATACTAACTGCGTTAGCCATATTCCTGATTGGTTACTCAATATCGATGATAAATAAGAGTACTAACTCATCTCGCTATGAACGAAAGCCAAAGGACAAGTGGAACTCCTTATCTGATGGCGATGACCCCACTGCCGATGAAGGGGAAAATAAATGAGTGAGCAGACTGCACTATCTCAGATCATCGAAGGTGTTTTAGCTGATGTGCAAGATCGCTTACTACCAATTAATGAGATTAAAGCTTCACTTTCTACAGCGCCTAAGTTGCGTGGTGCCAAAGCGGCATTAAGTAAACCTGGCACCAGATTAATTGCTGAGATAAAAAGATCCTCACCCAGTAAAGGTGATTTATCACAGATTAGCGATCCATCAACACTTGCTAAGGCTTACCAAAATGGTGGGGCAGATTTAATCTCTGTCTTAACGGAGGAGCGAAGATTTAAAGGCAAGATCGCCGACTTCATTGCAGTTAGATCTGCAGTTGATCTGCCTATACTTCGCAAAGATTTTATTGTTACTGAGTTTCAAGTCTATGAATCTCGAATGCTTGGCGCAGATTTAATCCTGTTAATTGTTGCTGCACTGACTCCTTCGCAGTTAACTGATTTCTATCAACTTTCAACGGAACTAGGTATGGATGTCTTAGTTGAAGTCCATGACGAAGATGAAGCCGAGCGCGCTATTGATTTAAAAGCCCAGATAATTGGCGTTAACTCTCGAAACCTAAAGAGCCTTGAAGTTAGTGATCAAAACTTTGAAAGAATCTTGCCTCATCTACCAATGGATGTGATTAAGGTCGCTGAGTCCGGAATTAATACTAGAAAACAGGTTGAATTCGTTGAGAAACTAGGCGCAAATGCAATATTAGTAGGAGAGTGCCTCGTGAAATCTGCCAATCCGCAAGAATTAATAACTGAGTTACTTAATCGATAAAGATCATCTAAAGTTAAGCCTATGTCAGCTACAGAAATCAATGCACAAAGTGTTGGCCATTTTGGACCGTATGGTGGTCGCTTTGTGCCAGAGGCGTTAATTGCCGCACTTGATGAGTTAGCTGCTGCCCACGAATCTGCTCAATCTGATCCAGAGTTTCAAAAAGAGTTAAACCATCTACATGTAACTTACTCTGGCCGTCCAAGCATTATTACTGAAGCAAAGCGTTTTGCTCAACATGCCGGCGGTGCCAAAATTTTACTTAAGCGCGAGGATTTAAATCACACCGGTAGCCACAAAATCAACAATGTATTAGGTCAAGCATTACTGACTAAACGAATGGGCAAGAAAAGAATTATTGCTGAAACTGGTGCTGGCCAACATGGTGTGGCATCTGCCACCGCTGCAGCTTTATTTGGTCTTGAGTGTGTGGTGTATATGGGTGAGGCTGACACTAAACGCCAAGCGTTAAATGTTGCTCGAATGAAATTACTAGGTGCCGAAGTTGTCCCAGTGACACAGGGTTCAAAAACTTTAAAGGATGCGATCAATGAGGCGATGCGAGATTGGGTGACTAATGTTGCCGATACTCATTACCTACTTGGAACCGTTGCTGGTCCACATCCATTTCCAACGATGGTGCGTGATTTCCAAAGAATTATTGGCGTTGAAGCCAGAGCCCAAGTTCTAGAGTTAACTGGAAAATTGCCAGATGCTGTCCTTGCTTGCGTTGGCGGGGGCTCAAATGCAATTGGAATTTTTCACCCATTTATTGATGACAAATCAGTTCGATTAATTGGTTTAGAAGCCGGTGGCGATGGAATTGAGAGTGGAAAGCACGCTGCAACTATTTCAGGTGGTAAGCCAGGTGTCTTACACGGAACTAGATCTTATGTATTACAAGATGAGAATGGTCAAACCGTTGAATCACATTCCATATCAGCCGGATTAGATTATCCAGGAGTTGGACCAGAGCATGCTTTCTTAAATGATATTGGCCGTGCCGAGTACCGAGCAATTAATGATGATAAAGCGATGTATGCGTTCTCATTACTTTGTAAAACAGAGGGCATAATTCCTGCAATTGAAACCGCCCACGCATTGGCAGGAGCGTTAGAAATTGGCAATGAATTAGGGCCAGATGCCACCTTGTTAATCAATTTATCTGGTCGCGGTGATAAAGATGTTCAAACTGCGGCGCAGTACTTTGGTCTTCAACTGTAATGAGCCAAAACCTTACAACTTTATTTGCTACAACTAAATCGCAAAACCGTGCTGCCTTAATTGGCTACCTGCCTGCTGGCTTTCCAAACCAGAGAAGTGCTAAGAAGATAATCAAAGCGATGATCGCCGGTGGCGTAGATGCGATTGAAATCGGTTTTCCTTACTCAGATCCAATTATGGATGGGCCAGTTATTCAAGCAGCAGCTGATCAATCTCTGGCGAATGGCACTGGAGCAAAAGAGGTTTTTGAGTTACTAGCGCACAGCGTTGAACTTGGCGCACCATCTTTAGTTATGAGTTACTGGAGTCCGATTGAAAAATACGGTGTTGCTAAATTTGCACAGGCAATTGCAACAGCTGGTGGAAGTGGAGTCATCACACCTGATCTAACAATTGAAGAATCAGATACTTGGCTCGCAGAGTCAACTAAAAACAAAATCGCCCGCGTTTATGTAGTGGCGCTTAGCTCTTCCCAATCAAGACTGGCACTGGTAACTGCGCAATGTTCTGGATTTATCTATGCAGCATCTTTGATGGGTGTAACCGGAACGCGGGATGCGGTATCTGGAAATGCTAGTGATCTAGTGGCAAAAATTCGCACCGCTTCAAACTTGCCTGTTGCCGTTGGCTTAGGTGTTTCAAATAAAGAGCAAGCAAGCGAAGTTGCCCGGTATGCAGATGGTGTAATTGTCGGATCTGCCTTTATCAAAATAATTCAAAAATATGGGGCTGGTCGTAAGGGCTTGCGTCAAATTAAGGATTTAGCTAAATCATTATCTGAAGGAGTAAGAGATAATAAGTAAGCAGCAGTTGAAGGAAAAATTCCTCAAATTTCAACCATGGCTAACATTGTTATCTCGATTAATTTTAGGTACAGCTCTATTAATTGCTGGCGGGCTTAAGGTGGGCAATCCACAAAAATCTGCCATGTCAGTTCGCGCTTATGAGATATTGCCAATTGATCTTGCTAATTTTCTTGGATACCTACTTCCATGGCTTGAAGTTGCAGTTGGATCACTGCTCATCGTGGGTGCTGTTGTAAAGATTTGCGCAGTTATCGGTGGCGTAACTATGTTCATTTTTATCATAGCCATTTCTCAGGCTTGGGTTCGAGGTTTAAGTATTGATTGTGGTTGCTTTGGTGGGGGCGGGGCGATTGACCCGAGTCAGACGAAGTACTTGTCGGAAATCATAAGAGACACCCTATTTTTACTGCTCGCTATTTTCCTTTATCGCTTTCCAAAGGGTAGATTTAGTTTAGATAAGTAGTCAATTCCAGATAGTACTTATAAGGAGAGCAATGGCAGCCAATAGCAGTCCAGATAAAGGTACGCGCAATCTAGTAATTGGTATGGTGGTTTTCATTGTTTTAATCGGTGTAATTTTCTCCTTCATTAGTAACAAGTCCAGTACTACCGCAGCTTTTCCAGCATCAGTTTCTGAAAGTGATGGCTATGGAATTGTCTTAAATCCAGAAGCAACGCCAACAGTAGATATTTATATTGATTATCAGTGCCCAATTTGCAAGAATTTTGAGATTATCAACGGTGGCTATATCGCAGAACTTGTAACTGCTAAGAAAATAAAGATGGTAGTTCACCCAATGACTTTTATCGGAGTTGAATCTATTTTGGCGGCAAATGCTGCTGCGTGTGCGGCGGATGAAGGTAAGTTCCTAGATATGAACTTAGCGCTATTTCAAAACCAACCAGCCGTTGAAGGCAGCGGTATGTGGACCGGTGACTTTATGAAGAGGCTTGGAAACTCAATTGGTATTAAATCCGAGAAGTTTGAAAAATGTGTAACTGATGGTGATTATGTTAACTGGACCAAAAATGTAACCCAGGCATCAGGTGATGCAGACGTAAATGGCACACCAACAGTATTTATCAATGGTAAAGAAATTCATCGTAAGGTAACTAACAATGATCCAAAGGATGAATATATGGACCCAGTTCAGTTTAGAGCCGCACTTGCTGCTGCTGGAGTTAAGTAATTAATCTCGCCTTTATCCCATCTCCAAGTAACTCTCTCTTGGAGATTGGGCCAATTACAGTTCATTACTACGCGCTAGCAATATTAAGTGGAATTGCAATCGCAGTTTTGGTAGGGCGAAAACGTTATAAAGATATTGGTGGTAACCCTGAAGATATTTCAGAGGCTGCGATGTGGGCAGTACCTGCCGGAATTATTGGTGGGCGCCTTTACCACGTAATTACATCACCAGATAAATACTTTGGGGAAAATGGTGATCCAATTGATGCCCTGAAAATTTGGGAAGGCGGGCTCGGTATTTGGGGCGCTATCTCACTCGGCGCATTTGGTGCGTTTTTTTACTATCGAACCCATAAAACTACCCACACATTCTCATACTTTTTAGATGCACTAGCTCCAGGTGTTGCTTTAGCGCAAGCACTTGGTCGGATTGGCAATTGGTTTAATATTGAATTATTTGGTTCACCAAGTACTTTGCCATGGGCATTGCAGGTTCCAATATTTAAGCGACCATCAGGTTTCGCGGAGTTTGCAACATTTCACCCAACATTCTTATATGAATTAATTTGGTGCACAGCTTTGGCTTTCTTCTTAATGAAGTTACCAAAGTTCTTAAAAGATAGGTTTGGCGCCCCTGGTGATCTATTTGCAATATATGTAGGTTGTTACTCAATCGGGCGGCTATGGATTGAAACCCTGCGGATAGATTCTGCTAATTTAATATTTGGTGTTCGCCTTAATGTCTGGGTTAGCCTAATAGTGCTGATTTTTGCGCTGACATACTTAGTGGGATCTTCTAAGAAGCATAAGAAAAGTAGCGCCAACTAGTACGATCGCCCAATGGCGTTAGAGGATGTTCGCAGGCGAAATCTAGCTCACCGCTCTCATCGAGCAGGGTGGCTACGAGCTGCCGTACTTGGTTCAAATGATGGTCTGGTATCGACAGCTAGTTTGATGATTGGTGTTTCTGCTGCGCAAGCAAATGATTTTTTAATCACCGCAGGCCTAGCAGGAATTGCAGCAGGTGCTATGTCGATGGCGGTGGGCGAGTATGTTTCTGTGCGCTCCCAAAATGATATTGAAGAAGCAGATCGCGCAATTGAAATTGATCAATTAGCAACTGATCCAGCTGGTGAGTTAGAAGAGTTAACCCACATATATATAGAGCGAGGATTATCTCGGGAGTTGGCACTTGAAGTTGCAACTGTTATGAGTGCAAAAGATGCACTAGGAGCGCATTTACGTGATGAGTTAGGTCAGTATGAACACACCAAAGCTCGTCCGGTACAAGCAGGTTTTGCAAGTGCGATTAGCTTTACGGCCGGCGGCATAATTCCTTTCTTAGGAGCACTGGCGCCAACTCCAGGACAGCAAGTTTTTTCAATTATTTTATTTACAGTTTTAGGTTTACTGGTAACTGGATATGCCAGCGCCAAGATTGCATCCTCACCTCCAGCCCGCACAATTGTGCGAATCCTGATCGGTGGCGCACTTGGCATGATTATTACCGCAGGAATTGGTTCCCTAGTTCACATATCTGGTATCTAAAAAATAGCGGTTCTCTGCTAATCTTCAGGTAGTAAAGTTTTTAGGGTTTGGCCATTGTTGTCCTAAACCTCTTACGCGAGCGGGCAACCGATCTTGATCTCAGCTAAATCTTATTCTGCAATCCCAAATGCAACTGGGTTATATGACCCTGCCAATGAACATGATGCATGCGGTGTTGCGATGGTGGCAACTCTAAACAAAGTTGCAACACATGAGATTGTTTCCAAGGGTCTTATCGCCCTGCGAAATCTGGATCACCGTGGCGCATCCGGTGCTGAACCAGACAGTGGTGATGGTGCTGGAATTTTAATTTGCCTGCCAGATAAGTTTTATCGATCAGTAGTTGATTTCACGCTAACTCCAATCACAAAGTATGCAACCGGAATTTTCTTTATTGGAAAAGATTTAGATCAAGCTAAAGTTAAAAAAGAGATAGCCGAAATTGCAAAACAAGAGGGAGTTCGAATCCTTGGTTGGCGCAACGTACCAACTGATAGCTCATCCCTAGGAAAAACTGCGATCTCAGTTATGCCAGCTTTTGAACAGATATTTATTGCAGGAGTAAATGATGAGAGTGATCTCGAGTTAGATCGAATTGCTTTTTGTTTTCGCAAACGAGTGGAGCACTCACTTGATGTGTATGTGCCATCGCTGTCATCTCGCACGATTGTTTATAAAGGCATGCTTACAACTGGTCAACTAGAGGAATTCTTCACAGATCTTTCAGACCCGTTAGTGGAATCACCACTTGCTTTAGTTCATAGTAGATTTTCTACAAATACATTTCCATCATGGCCGCTGGCTCATCCATATAGATTTATTGCCCATAATGGTGAGATCAATACTGTTAAGGGAAATCGAAATTGGATGCGGGCACGTGAGAGTTTGCTGCAAAGTGATTTAATCCCTGGTGATCTCAAGCGGCTATTTCCAATTGTTGATCCGGCTGGCAGTGACTCAGCCTCCTTTGATGAAGTCCTTGAACTTTTATATTTAGGTGGGCGAACGTTGCCGCACTCAATTTTGATGATGATTCCTGAGGCTTGGGAAAATCATGCAACGATGGATCAGGAACGAAAAGATTTTTACGCATTTCATGCAGCGCTAATGGAGCCATGGGATGGACCAGCGTGTGTGACATTTACAGATGGTCGCCAGATTGGCGCAGTTTTGGATCGAAATGGTTTACGGCCTTCAAGATTTTGGGTTACAGATGATGGCTTAGTTGTTCTAGCTTCAGAGGCTGGCGTTTTAGATTTTGCGCCGGAGAAAATTGTTCGCAAAGGTAGATTGCAACCAGGTCGCATGTTTTTAGTGGACATTGCGCAAGGCCGAATCATTGAAGATGATGAAATCAAGAAGTCCTTAACAAGTGCTGCGCCATATAGTGATTGGCTGCATGGCGGCTTGGTTCGCTTAAGTGATCTGCCTGCCCGTGAGCATATTGTTTACCCGCACTCATCTGTGCTTCGCCGCCAACGCGCCTTTGGTTACACAGAAGAGGAACTGCGCATCATCATCACACCGATGGCAAAAAATGGTGCAGAGCCACTTGGTTCAATGGGGACAGATACTCCAATCGCCGCGCTATCGGCAAAATCAAGATTGTTATTTGATTATTTTGCGCAGCTATTTGCTCAAGTTACTAATCCACCGCTGGATGCAATTCGCGAGGAGTTAGTTACCTCTTTAGGTGGCTCAATTGGTCCAGAACATAATCTCCTAGACCCAGGACCATCATCATGTCGGCAAATCTCTTTGCAATTTCCAGTTATAGACAATGATGAATTGGCAAAAATTATTCATGTTAATGCCGATGGTGATCATCCAGGCTTTACAGCTCACATTGTTAGAGGACTTTTCCCAATCGCAGGTGGTGGAGCATCACTAAGTAATCGCCTAAAAGAAATACGTACAGAAGTGTCTGAGGCAATAGCGCAGGGCGCGCGAATAATTATCTTGTCTGATCGAGATGGTGATGCTGAAAATGCCCCAATTCCTTCACTTCTTTTAACCTCTGCTGTTCATCATCATTTAATCCGTGAGAAAACTCGTACCAAGGTTGGTTTAATTGTTGAATCAGGTGAGGTTCGCGAGGTTCATCATGTGGCTTTGTTAATTGGTTTTGGCGCAGCTGCAGTTAATCCATACCTTGCTATGGAGAGTGCGGAAGATCTTGTTAGACAAGGAGTTATCACCGGGATTACACCGGAGAAAGCGGTGCGCAATTTAATTAAATCACTTGGTAAAGGTGTATTAAAAGTAATGTCCAAAATGGGAGTTTCTACAATCGCCTCTTACACCGGTGCCCAGATTTTTGAAGCAATTGGTCTATCTAAAGAGTTTGTCGATGAGTACTTTGTGGGAGCTACTTCAAGATTAGGTGGCGTTGGAATTGATGTGATCGCTCAAGAAACAATTAAGCGACACCACATTGCCTATCCGCCAGGGGGAGAGATTCCAGGCAGTAAGAGATTACAAATCGGAGGCGAGTACCAATGGCGACGTGAAGGTGAGCCTCATCTATTTAATCCTGAGACAGTTTTTAAATTACAACATGCAACCCGAAATAAAAGATTTGATATTTTTCAACAGTACACAAAATCAGTTGATGATCAATCTAAAGCATTGATGACCTTACGAGGATTATTTGAGTTTAAAACTGGGGTAAGAAAATCGATCTCAATTGAAGAGGTTGAGCCAGCTTCGGAAATTCTTAAGCGATTTGCAACTGGTGCGATGTCATACGGTTCAATCTCACAAGAGGCACATGAGACTTTAGCCATTGCGATGAACCGCCTGGGTGGAAAATCTAATACTGGTGAGGGTGGTGAAGATCCAGCACGCAATATTCCTGATGCAAATGGAGACTCTCGCAAATCAGCTATTAAGCAGGTTGCAAGTGGACGCTTTGGCGTGACTAGTGAGTACTTAGTTAATGCCCAAGATATTCAAATTAAAATGGCGCAAGGAGCAAAACCTGGTGAAGGTGGGCAGTTACCGGGCAATAAGGTTTACCCATGGATTGCAAAGGTTAGGTACTCAACACCGGGTGTTGGATTAATTTCACCGCCACCACATCACGACATCTACTCAATTGAGGATTTAGCGCAGTTAATTCATGATTTAAAAAATGCGAATGACCAAGCCCGAATTCACGTTAAGTTAGTTGCAGAAGTTGGTGTTGGAACTGTTGCAGCGGGAGTAAGTAAGGCACATGCTGATGTTGTTTTAATCTCTGGCCATGATGGTGGAACTGGCGCTTCGCCATTAACCTCTTTAAAGCATGCAGGTGCGCCATGGGAGCTTGGATTAGCTGAAACGCAACAAACCTTGATGCTAAATGGATTGCGTGATCGAATTGTTGTTCAAGTAGATGGTCAGATGAAGACTGGTAGAGATGTGCTAATTGCTGCATTACTTGGAGCCGAAGAGTTTGGTTTTGCCACGGCGCCCCTTGTTGTCTCTGGTTGCATCATGATGCGGGTATGCCACTTAGACACTTGCCCAGTTGGTGTTGCAACTCAAAATCCTGAGCTTCGGAAAAAATTTACCGGCAAACCAGAGTTTGTTGAAACCTTCTTTGAATATATCGCCCAAGAAGTTCGTGAGCTACTCGCGCAACTAGGATTTAAAACTTTGGCTGAGGCGGTAGGTCAAGTTGAATTGTTAGAAACTAGAAAAGCTGTTGAGCACTGGAAGGCTGCTGGTTTAGATCTAGCCCCTTTACTGCTCTCACCAACTGATTCAGCTGAGCGAAAAAATACAACTACGCAAGAACACGGCCTTGAGAATGCATTAGACAACAAGCTAATTGAGCTTGCTAAAAACGCGCTTGAAAAAGCAGATCCAGTAAAGATTGAGTTGCCAATTCGAAATGTAAATCGAACTGTGGGAACGATGCTTGGTGCGCAAATTACTAGAAAATTCGGTGGCATTGGCTTGCCTGCCGACACCGTAGATGTGACTTTGCATGGCTCTGCCGGTCAATCACTCGGTGCCTTTATTCCATCCGGTTTAACGCTTCGCTTATTTGGTGATGCTAATGATTATGTGGGTAAGGGATTATCTGGAGGCCGGATAATTGTAAGAACCGATGAAGCAGCAATTTTAAAATCAAATGAGAATGTGATTGCTGGAAATGTAATTGGCTATGGCGCAACCTCTGGTGAGATTTATATTCGAGGCATAGTTGGGGAGAGGTTTTGTGTGCGAAACTCTGGTGCTACTGCAGTTGTTGAGGGAGCCGGTGATCATGGCTGTGAATACATGACAGGTGGCACAGTAGTTGTACTTGGAAATATTGGCCGAAACTTTGCAGCTGGAATGTCTGGTGGTCGCGCCTTTGTGTTAGATCTTGATCAAAGATTAGTAAATCCTGAAATGGTAGACGTGCTCAGCATTCCAGATGATCAAGAGCAGATGCTTTTAAATGTGATTAAAACATTTCATCTGGAGACTCAATCGCTAGTAGCAAAAGATATTTTGGATAATTGGTCAACCCAAAAACAACGGATTTCTTTAATCATGCCCCGTGATTATGCGCGAGTGTTAGAGGTAATGGCTAAGGCAACTCGTGAAGGTATGCCAGTTGAAGGCGCAGTTATGGCGGCCATCAATGGGTGATCCAAAGGGATTTTTAAATACACCTCGCGAATTACCAAAGCGCAGGCCAGTTGATGTTCGTATTAAAGATTGGAAAGAGGTTTACCTCGAGCAGGATTTCACCGATCTGCAAAAACAAGCGGGTCGTTGTATGGATTGTGGAATTCCGTTTTGCCATCAGGGTTGCCCACTTGGCAACTTAATCCCGGAGTGGAATGAGTTAATTTGGCGAAATGAAAAAGATGAAGCGATTGATCGCCTGCATGCCACAAATAATTTCCCAGAATTTACTGGTCGTCTATGCCCAGCCCCATGTGAGACCGCTTGTGTAATCGGCATCAATGCAGATGCTGTGACGATTAAGCAGGTTGAGCTTAGAACAATTGAAGAAGCATTCTTAGAAAAACGAGTTAAACCTTTAGCCCCAGATAGATTAACTGGAAAAACAATTGCAGTTATTGGCTCAGGACCTGCTGGCTTAGCTGCTGCGCAGCAATTAACTAGGGCCGGACATACCGTGGCAGTTTATGAACGTGCGGATAAAATTGGTGGCCTGCTTCGGTATGGAATTCCAGAGTTTAAAATGGAGAAATCAATTATTGATCGCAGAATTTTTCAGATGGAACAAGAGGGCACCAGATTTAGAACTGGGGTCAATGTTGGAGTTGATATAACTGGATCACAACTTCGCACTAAATATGATGCAGTAGTTGTTGCGATCGGTGCCACTAATTGGCGAGATCTTGATGTGCCGGGTAGGGATGCAATTGGTGTTTATCAGGCAATGGAGTATCTGCCGTGGGGAAATAAACAAGCACTAGGCGAGATCGAAGCTCCACCAATAAACGCAGCTGGTAAAGATGTAATCATCCTAGGTGGCGGCGATACTGGCGCAGATTGTTTAGGAACTGCGATTCGGCAAGGTGCTAAATCTGTTACCCAACTTGAAATTATGCCAAGGCCAACAGATGAACGTCCTGACTCTCAACCTTGGCCAACCTACCCAATGATTTATCGAGTTAGCAGCGCACATGAAGAAGCAGGAGAGCGCATCTACTCTGTTTCAACACAGGAGTTTACAAAGGATGGCGCGGGCAACTTAACTGGACTTAAATTGGTAGAAACACAATTAATCAATGGCAAGTTTGAGCCAATTGCTGGATCTGAAAAGATCATTCCGGCGGGTCTAGTGTTTTTAGCGATGGGATTTACCGGCCCGGAAAAATCGCAATTATTGGATCAACTTGAAGTAGAAGTTGATGAACGGGGAAATATTAAGCGAGATCAAAGTTATGCAACAAAAGCTGATGGGGTATTTATCTGTGGTGACGCCGGCCGAGGACAATCCCTAATAGTTTGGGCAATTGCAGAGGGTAGAAGCGCTGCTTCATCGGTTGATCAATATTTAACTGGCAACACACAACTACCTTCACCGATAGAGCCAACCGCTAAACCAATGATGGTTTAAGGTAGCCAAATGCGCCGGGCTAAAATTGTTTGCACGATCGGACCAGCCGTTGAATCAGTTGAGAAAATCGCTGAATTAGTAGA
>JBIIXT010000036.1:0-9514 GCA_044347205.1 Candidatus Nanopelagicus sp.
TTACGACGACGCTTTGGTGCTGCCTTAGCAGCAGCTTTCTTACGACGCTTTGCAGCCACGTAGATCTCCTATCAAAGTGGTTCGATCCGTCACCGAACCTGTTTCGTGGATAAGCGTGGCACTAATAGCCAAAAGAATCCACTTTTCGGAGTAAAAAAAGGGGGCGTGTCGCAACATTATTTTTACGAAATTTTGTGTTTTTTTTCCTAAAAATTTAAAAATATTTTGGTTTTTTTTCGCAAAAATCGATAAATATTACAAAAAATACTGGTGAGTTAATTAATTTTCGATATTTTTGCGCTTTTTTGCCTCGGCTGCCGCAAATTTGTTGGTTTTACTGTCATATTTTCTAAATTCCGGCAACATTGCGGCGAAAAATCCCACAAAAGTGATGCAAAGTAGCCCGCCACTGATCACTGAAGTGCGCAGTGAGGTGCGTTCTGCCACCAATCCGGCGCGGGTTTGCCCACCTAATGGGCCAACGGAATAGGAAAGTAATTCAATACTGGCCAATCTGCCCCGGTAATCATCAGAGATTGATTGATTCCAGATCGCAGATCTAAATAGCGCCGATACCTGATCAGAGGCCCCAGCCAGAGTTAAAAAGATAAGAACAAGCCATAGTGAGTTTGAGATTCCGGCCAGAGTAATGGCAATACCCCAACCAAGTGCTGCCATCGTTACCGCAAAACCATGCCGGGTGTAATTTCTAATCCAACCACTTGTAAAAGTAACGATGAAGGCACCAATAGTTCCGGCGGCGTAGAACAAACCCAGTGCCCATGGTGCATTTAATTGATCGGCCCAGAATGGAAATAACGCAGTTGGCATCGCAAAGAACATTGCAGATAAATCAACCAGGTAAGTACCCATTAAATCTTTACGGCTACCAGCATATTTAAGGCCATCGCCTAGGCTGGAAAGTGTGGGTTTTTCACTCTTATTCGTTGGGATGACAGAGCGAACCCGGGCAAGAAAAACTAGTGAGATCATGAAGGTTGCAATATCTAATGCATAACCAGATGCCACGCCAAAGGTAGCAATTAAAATTCCGGCAAGTGCGGGCCCGGTGATTACACCGAACTGCCAACGCAAACTCATCAACGCACTAGCTGCCGGCAGATCATCATGGCCAACTAACCTGGGCAAAATTGCATCAGCACTTGGCCGCTGCAATCCATCAACTGCTGAAAAGAGAGCTGCAACAACATAGAGCAGCCAAAGTTTTGGATTTGGTAGCAGGGCATTAATCAGCAGAATCGCTGTTAAGAACATGGAGGCAAACTCGGTCACCCAGATCATCTTTTTGCGATTAACTCGATCGGCTAAAACACCACCATAGAGTCCAAAAACAATTAGGGGCACAATTTCTACTAAGCCAATTAATCCAACCGCTAGAAATGAGTTAGTGAGCTCTTTAACCTGAAAGGGCAGTGCCACATATGTGATCATCGAGCCGAAGTAGCTAATTAAGCCAGAGGCCCAGAGCCGGCGAAAATCTGGATACTTTTTTAGGGGGGAGAAGTCGATTGCAATATTTAACTTCAAATTAGCCCCCCAATCTTTGCTTTGAAATCTCTTATCTACTCAAAGCTTTGCTGCGCAGTAGGAAATCTACCCGCCGCAACATCCTGGGCAAACTCCTGCGCTGCATCACTCATCTCTTTTCGCAGGTTTCGATACGCCTTAGCTAGCTTTGGCGCATTCTCGGTAATTCCCATTAAATCAGTCCAGACTAAAACCTGGGCATCGCAATTTGGCCCAGCGCCAATTCCAATTGTTGGAATTAAGAGTTCGGCGGTAATTTGCGCAGCTAATTGCGCTGGAATCAACTCAAGGACTATTGCAAAGACGCCTGCTTTTTGCAGCGCTAGGGCATCTGCCTTAATCCGCTGCGCATCCTCGCCCCTTCCTTGCACTTTAAAGCCACCGAGTGCGTGAACTGATTGTGGGGTAAGGCCCAGATGGCCCATTACTGGAATTCCGGCTGCGATTAATTTTTCAATTTGTGGAACTACCTTGGCACCGCCCTCAAGCTTTACCGCCTGCACCTTCGCCTCTTTAAAAAAGCGGATGCCAGTTGCTAGTGCCTGTTCCGGGGATGATTCATAAGAGCCAAAGGGCAGATCGCCAATGACCATAGCTTTACTTGATGAATTAACAACTGCTCTAGCCATCGGAATTAACTCATCAACTGTTACAGGAATTGTGTTCTCTTCACCTAAGAAGTTATTGCCGGCGCTATCGCCAACTAATAAAACTGGAATATCTGCCTGATCAAAAATTGCTGCCGTCATCTGCTCATAGCAGGTAAGCATCGCCCATTTCTGGCCCGCCTTTTTCTTGGCAGCAAGTGTTGTTATTGAAACACGGGAGGTTGTTGCATTGCTCATGTCATCCTTCTTTGGATCAAGGCCCGGTAAGGGGTCCCTGTCGGTATTGGTAAGCCAACTTTACTTCACAATAGCGATTGGAGGTACTCTTGAAAAGTGAATAAAGGACAGATACGTATAGCGCTCGCCCAGATCAATCCAACTTTGGGGGATCTGGCGGCTAACGCTGATCTAATTTCTAAGTACGCCTCTGATGCGGCAAATGCTGGCGCCGTAGTTGTTGTTTATCCAGAGATGATTGTGACTGGCTATCCAGTTGAGGATTTAGCAACTCGCTCCTCATTCAGAAGTGCCTCAATAAATTCAGTTAACAACATAGCTAAACGAGTTAGCGATGAGGGCAATGGCGATCTGACCTTATTAGTTGGTTACTTGGGTGAGAGTGAGGCTAGAGAGCCACAAAACTGTGTGGCAGTAATTCATAAAGGCGCAATTGTTGCCACATATATAAAGCATCACCTGCCAAATTACGGCGTCTTTGATGAGTTTCGAAACTTTAAGCCAGGCAATCACTCATTAGTTATCCGAGTTGTCGGTGTTGATATTGGCATTGCAATTTGTGAGGACATTTGGCAAGAAGGTGGCCCGGTTGCAGAACTTGCCAAGCGAAATATTGGTCTCTTCTTAGTTCCAAATGGCAGCCCCTTTGAAGCCAATAAAAATGATCTGCGCCTGGCATTAGTGCAACGCCGAGCCCAACAAATTAACGCACCTCTTGCATATGTAAATATGACTGGCGGTCAGGATGATTTGGTCTTTGATGGCGACACAATTGTTGTAGATGCTGATGGTTCACTAATTGCTAGAGCCCCACAATTTGAAGATGGCTTGATGTTAATTGATCTTGATGTGAAGCTAGCAAGTAGTGATCCTGATTTAATCATCTCTGAGCCACCAATTTTAAAGTACAAAAAACTAGTCGCTGGAGCCGCCCCTCGCTTAGATGAGCTGGCACAAATCTGGCAGGCACTTGTCGTTGGACTGCGGGATTATGTTGTTAAGAATAATTTCCCATCTGTTGTATTAGGTATATCCGGTGGTATTGATTCTGCAGTTGTTGCAGCCATTGCCGCAGATGCAATTGGCCCAGAGCGGGTGCATGGAATTGCTCTACCTAGTAAGTACTCATCTGATCATTCATTAAGTGATGCCAAGGCGCTGGCGATGGCGATCGGTCTTAAGTATCGAATTATTGAAATTGAGCCAATGGTGCAATCATTTATTAGCAACCTTGGCTTAGCTGGGCTAGCTGAAGAAAATGTGCAGGCCCGTGTTCGTGGCACCACATTGATGGGCTTATCCAATCAAGAAGGACATTTAGTTTTAGCAACTGGTAATAAATCAGAGCTGGCAGTTGGTTACTCAACTCTTTATGGGGATGCAGTTGGTGGCTTTGCACCAATTAAGGATTTATATAAGACCCAAGTTTGGGATCTAGCTAGGTGGCGAAATCAGCAAGCGATCAATGTAGGTCAGACTGCGCCGATTCCAGTTAACTCAATTAATAAAGAGCCAAGTGCTGAGCTTCGTCCTGGTCAAAAAGACACCGACTCACTTCCAGATTACAAAGTATTAGATCAGATACTTCACATCTATATTGATCAAGATGGTGGTCGCCCGGGCGCAATCTCGGCTGGCTTTGATGCAGGCTTAGTTGATCGCATTGTTCAGATGGTAGATCGAGCCGAATACAAGCGTCGGCAGTATCCACCTGGTACCAAAATTTCTGGCAAAGCATTTGGTAAAGATCGCCGTTTGCCGATTACATCACACTGGAAAGAGTCTTAAGAGCCTTAGCAAAGAACACGCGAATTATTCGCAATTAGCCTTAACTCAATTGGTACTTTAGATTTAGCCCATGATTAAATCAATCGGGAAGTGGCTGTTTACGCGCCGCCGGGTTATTGATTTTGGTCTTGCAACATCTTGTAGCTGCTAATTCACTGGCTTACCTCATCCCGCTCTTGCCTACTTTTTTAATTCAACCAATCTATTTTTAGGAGAAATATATGAAAATTTACAACGACATCACTGAGATTTTTGGAAATACCCCGTTAGTTAAAATTAATAAAATTATGGATGGCGCTGGCGCCAATGTTTGGGCAAAGCTTGAGTTTTATAACCCATCTGCAACTGTGAAAGATCGCCTTGCTATTGCCATGGTTGATGCCGCTGAAAAAAGTGGTGAACTAAAGCCTGGTGGCACAATCGTTGAAGCCACCTCTGGAAATACTGGAGTTGCACTAGCTATGGTGGGCGCGGCCCGAGGTTACAAAGTAATTTTGGCGATGCCAGAGTCGGTCTCAAAGGAGCGACGTAAATTAATTAGAGCATACGGCGCAGAATTAATATTAACGCCAGCAGCAGAAGGCATGAAGGGAGCTGTTGCAAGGTCTGAGGAGCTTGCAAAATCTGGCGCAGTAATGGTTCGCCAATTTGAAAATGCTGCCGGTCCGATCATTCACCGCCAAACAACTGGTGAAGAGATCTGGCGAGACACCGATGGCACAGTTGATGTTTTAATCTCTGGAATTGGAACCGGTGGCACGATTACTGGAACTGGGCAACTACTTAAAGAGCGCAAATCAAGTATTAAGGTAATTGGAGTTGAACCAGCAGCATCACCAATTTTAAATGGTGGTACTCCAGGATCACACCCGATTCAAGGAATTGGCGCAAACTTTGTGCCACCAGTATTAGATCGAAATGTTTATGATGAAGTTTTAGATGCCTCTGCTGAGGATGCAATTAAGTATGCCCGCCGAGCAGGCAGTGAAGAAGGTATTTTGGCTGGTATCTCATCAGGTGCTGCGCTTTGGGCAGCTTCCGTTGTGGCAAAGCGTGCCGAGTTTGCTGGTAAAAATATTGTGGTTATCATTCCATCATTTGGTGAGCGCTATCTTTCAACTGTTCTATATGAAGATCTAACTGACTAAATGATTAAAGGCATACTTGAAGATATTGATACTGCGCTAGCTAAGGATCCAGCTGCGCGTAATCGATTAGAGGTTGTACTTACCTATCCAGGCTTGCATGCACTTTGGGGTCATCGAATCTCGCACTTTCTTTGGCGTATTAATCTGAAGTTAATTGCGCGCATTCATGCGAATTTAGTGAGAAGTGCAACTGGAATCGAGATTCATCCAGCAGCAAAAATTGGTCGCCGCCTTTTTATTGATCATGGCATGGGTGTTGTAATTGGTGCAACTGCTGTTATTGGTGATGATGTAATGATTTATCACAACGTAACACTGGGCGCGAAAAGCAATATTGGAGTTAGTGCCAAAGATAAACGCCATCCAACTGTTGGAAACAACGTTTTAATTGGCGCCGGAGCCAAAGTGCTTGGAAATATCAGTATTGGCGATGGCTCAAAGATTGCCGCAAACTCCGTTGTTACTAAGGATTTGTCGCCACAAAGTACGGTTGAAACTGGCGACTCTTTCGTAATTTAGCCTTAATACTGGGCTAATTGGTAGTTGTTTGTTAACACAGCCGTAACGCGGCTTTGTTTTAATACTACCTATGAGCACCCCATCAGATTTAGCCAAACAACAAGAGTTTGTTCTTCGCACTCTAGAAGAGCGCAATATTCGATTTGTTCGTCTTTGGTTTACCGATGTTCTTGGATTTTTAAAATCTGTTGCGATTGCACCAGCAGAGCTTGAAAATGCATTTGCTGAAGGCATTGGCTTTGATGGATCTGCGATAGAAGGTTTTGCTCGTGTTACAGAGGCCGATATGTTGGCTCGGCCTGATCCATCATCGTTTTCAATTTTGCCTTGGCGCACTGAAGCACCTGGTGCGGCGCGAATGTTTTGCGATATTGCATTACCAGATGGCACACCAGCTTCAGTTGATCCAAGAAGAGTTTTAAAGAGAACATTAGAAAAAGCGGCGAAGCTCGGTTACACCTGTTACACACATCCTGAGATTGAATTCTTCCTCTTTAAAAATCAACCAGTAAATGGTGAAGCACCAATTCCAGTTGACTCTGCTGGCTACTTTGATCACACGCCATCAATTGTTGGACATGATTTTCGCAGGCAAGCAATTACCTTATTAGAAGCGATGGGTGTTTCAGTTGAGTTTTCCCATCATGAGGGTGCACCTGGTCAACAAGAGATTGATCTGCGTTATGCAGATGCGCTGACTACTGCAGATAACATCATGACATTTAGGCATGTTGTTAAAGAGGTAGCACTAGATCAAGGCTTCTATGCCTCATTTATGCCAAAGCCTTTCACTGAACATCCTGGCTCTGCGATGCACACACACATCTCCTTATTTGATGGCGAGAAGAATGCATTTTATGAAGAGGGTGCACCAATGCAATTATCAAAGGTTGGTCGCTCATTTATTGCCGGCATCATTAAACATGCAGCTGAGATCACTGCAATTACTAATCAATGGGTTAACTCTTACAAACGTTTAAATGGCGGGGGAGAAGCGCCAGCATTTGCTACTTGGGCGCAAAATGATCGCAATGCATTAGTTCGTATTCCAACTTATAAACCAAAGAAAGAGGCATCAACTCGAATTGAAATTCGCTCACCAGATTCTGCTTGTAATCCTTACTTAGCCTTTGCCGTAATTATTGCTGCTGGCCTAGCTGGCGTTGAAGGTAAATATGAGTTAATTGAAAATTTGAATCCGGCTCCACTGCCATCGGATTTAGCTGAAGCGATTTCTGCAATGGAGCAAAGTAAATTAGTGAAAGAGACTTTAGGTGCTGATGTTTTTGAGTTTGTGCTTCGAAATAAGCGTGCTGAGTGGAATGAGTATCGCAAGCAGGTAAGTGCCTTTGAATTGAGTAGGTATTTACCAGTTTTATAGTTGATTATTGCTAGACTTTTTATATGAGCAAACAAATTGTTACCCACATAGTTGTAGATCTAGATCATCGAGATAAAGGATCAGTTCTTTGGCGCTTAATTCTGGCCGCCCCTTTCATGATCTTTGTCTCCGCATTTTCAACTTGGACAAGTGATAATGGTGAGTTTTTGCAATACACCGGTGGTGTTCTAATTGCACCAGCAGCTCTTGCACTGATCTTTCGTGGGGCTTACCCATCCTATGTTTTAACATTTAATAAGGCCTACCTATCTTTAACTAATCGATTAGCCTCATTTGTATTCTGCCTAACCGATGAGTATCCATCAATTGAAGAGAATCAAAAGGTAAAGCTAGATTTTCCAGAGATTGCTGGTGGTAAAAACTTAAATCGTTACGCACCACTTTATAAATGGTTTTTAGCTATTCCACTTTATTTTGTTGGTGTTATCTATGCTTTTTATGCGATCGTACTAACGCTAATTGCTTGGTTTAATATTTTATTTACTGGTAATTACCCTGAAGCAAGTGCTGATGGCGTGGTTAAGGTTATGTCCTACTGGAATCGCGTATATGGATATGCAATTCTCCTGGTATGCGATGAGTATCCAAGCTTTTCCCTCTAATCTAAAACCTTTACGCGATTTTTGACCTTACCCTTTGGGCGATAAGTAGCGCGCGGTTGCGGCTTAGGAAATTTTCCAGATAGTTCAAAACTTCTAGCTACCATCAATAATATTAATCTTGCTTCAGCCAGTGCAAAGTACTCACCTAAACATTTGCGACTGCCAGCACCAAAGGCAAAGTAAGCACCCTTTGGTAGGGAGTTTTCAAAGTTTGGCGCAAGCCACCTATTTGGATCAAAGAGTTCTGGCTCTGGAAAGTATCTTGGATTTCGATGAGTTACATATTGGCTAACTAGCACATGGGCACCAGCTGGAATCTTTACACCTTCAATTACTACATCCTTGGTAG
Source organism: Candidatus Nanopelagicus sp. (assembly GCA_044347205.1). Taxonomy (GTDB): domain Bacteria; phylum Actinomycetota; class Actinomycetes; order Nanopelagicales; family Nanopelagicaceae; genus Nanopelagicus. The sequence goes on from JBIIXT010000036.1 coordinate 8,202, forward strand.
CAATTCTTGGCGCAATCCAAACTGGCGGTGCCAGCCGCATCGTCTCATTAAGAATTGCAGTTGCAATTGGGGAGCCATCTTCTAGCTCTTTGTATGTAGGTGCACGTTTTTCATCTAGCCAACTTTGCTTTAATGATTCCTCGCGCAATAGGTCACGAAACTTCTTATTCTTATTTAAGTATGAGAATGCCCATGACATCACATTTGCGGTAGTTTCATGACCACTAAGAATCAAGGTTAAAACCTCATCTCGAATGTGTTCAGTACTAACCTGATCCTGCATCTGTAGCATGATTCCAAGCAGATCATCAGATGTTGTGAGATTTGATGCAACTCTTTTGTTGATTATCTCCTCGGCTATGTCAGCCAAATTATCTGAAGCAATCTCAAATTTCTTAAAGTAGGAGATTGCGGAGTGATCAAATTTTTCAAGTCCAGGCAACATAGTGCGCTCTATTCGATCAATTGCGATCTCCATATTATGAGCTATAGCTTTTGTATATTGATGTGAATCTAAACCGAATAAACATCGGGATACAATTTCTAAAGTTAGCGCCATCATTTCCGGGGCTAACTCAATCTCTTTCTTATCGCGCCATTGCTCGGTGTATTTTTCAACTAAATCAAACATTAAGGAGACATATCCGTCTAGGTTGCCATGATGAAATGGTGGCTGCATCATCCGGCGATGATTTAAGTGAACTGGCTCCTCATTGGTAAGTAATCCTTCACCCAATACCTTGCGCATACGGGCAAAGCCAACACCTTTTACAAAACTATGCTGCTGGGCAACTGTTACTTCATGAACTGCAGCTGGAGAAAACAAACCAATAAATAATCGCTTGGATAGGAAAAAAGAAACGTGATCGCCATAAGCTCTTTGCAAATTTAAAATGTATTTAGGAGTATTAATCAGAAAAGTTAAGTTTTGAAAATCAGATAAGTTTGGATTTGGACCTGGCAGGAGTGAGTCACCCATCCAGTCTTTCCTAAATATTGGATTTGGAATTTGTGCATACTCCACCGGCCGGGGGGAGGTAAATGGCTTGGCCATTTTTATTGCCATGCTTTAATCGTAAGGATTAAGGGATGTAAAGGGAATGGCTTTAGGTTTAAATTGGCATGAATTCAAGGCATCGGTTAATCTTGAGCCATGCTAATTGCAGGTTCACCAGCAACAACTTCGTTAAACCTGCCTTCACTTTCAGCACTGCTTCTTCTTACCTGCCGCGGCGGGGCCAAGTAACCGGTCCCCTCGTCGCGGGGTTGGTCGCATCGGTAGACCCGTAAGCCCAAAAAATTCGACGAGGAGC
>JBIIXT010000037.1:0-9458 GCA_044347205.1 Candidatus Nanopelagicus sp.
AGAATTGCACCGCCTGGAATTCCAAACATGACATCAACGCCAGCTGCTTCTAGTGAATTAACTAGAGACTGTGCGCCGCTCACTTTTGACATTTCTACCTCTCCTAAAACAAAACCCCTCAGTGTTATCTGAGGGGTGCGAACTAACTTTTTCTAGTTAGCGCGCACGCTCAATAATCACCACGACCACAGATGTGATCACAGTGTTTTTAATTGACGATGCGTTGAACATGGCGTTAGTTTCTCAGCAGAGCAGGGGTTAGGTCAAACCGTGAGATGGCGGTCTCATATGGTGAACGTGAATTCAAGCCGAAATTACTTAACTAGCAGCAGACCGCACCCTTGGAGGCAGATCCAACCACCTTGGTGTATTTGGCAAGCACGCCATGTTTGTACTTATGAGTCAGCGGCTTGAAATCTTTTTTACGATTGGCAAGTTCGACTTCATCAACTAGTAAATCTAATTTGCGATTACCTACATCAATTCGAACTCGATCTCCTGTTTTAACAAATGCAATTGGTCCGCCATCTACCGCCTCTGGTGCGACATGGCCAACACACAAACCAGTTGTGCCACCAGAAAAACGGCCATCAGTTAACAACAAAACAGATTTTCCAAGACCGGCGCCTTTAATCGCACCAGTAATCATTAACATCTCGCGCATACCTGGTCCACCCTTTGGACCTTCATAACGAATTACAACAACATCACCAGCAACAATTGATCCATTCTCTAGTGCATCCATTGCAGCTTGCTCGCGCTCAAAAACTTTTGCTGGCCCTTCAAAGACATCAACATCAATTCCAGCTGTCTTACAGACCGCACCTTCAGGAGCAAGTGAGCCACCAAGAATTGTGATGCCACCACCAACGGATAATGGATTCTTAACTGCTTTTAATATTTCACCATCTGGATCTGGTGGCTTTATATCCTTTAAATTCTCCGCCATTGTTTTGCCAGTAACTGTTAAACAATCTCCATGAAGTAAGCCAGCATCAAGTAGGGCGCGCAAAATTACTGGAACACCGCCAACTCGATCCATATCAGTCATAACATACTTACCAAATGGTTTTAGATCACCAAGTAATGGCACCTTGGCGCCAATGCGCTGAAAGTCCTCAAGCTCTAAATCAACCTCTGCCTCATGGGCAATTGCAAGTAGGTGCAGCACCGCATTAGTTGAGCCACCTAACGCCATTAATATTGTGATCGCATTTTCAAATGCCTTCTTAGTCAAAATATCGCGAGTGGTAATTCCCTGACGAATTAACTCAACAACTGCTTCACCTGATTTGATTGCATAATCATCGCGGCGGCGATCAATTGATGGTGGTGATGCTGATCCTGGAAGTGATAATCCAATTGCTTCACCAATTGCTGCCATCGTATTTGCGGTATACATACCGCCACAGGCACCTTCACCTGGACAGATAGCGCGTTCAATTTTGTCGACCTCTTCTTGGGAAATTAAACCGCGAGCGCACGCGCCAACCGCTTCGAAAGCATCAATGATTGTGACATCTCGCCCATCTACCTTGCCCGGCATAATTGAACCGGCGTAAACGAAAACACTTGCAACATCAATTCGCGCAGCAGCCATCATCATGCCAGGAAGTGATTTATCGCAACCAGCAAAAGTGACCATGCCATCTAATCGCTCAGCCTGCATTACCGCTTCAACTGAATCTGCAATTACTTCACGTGATACTAAAGAGAAGTGCATTCCTTCATGACCCATTGAGATTCCATCAGAAACGCTGATTGTGCCAAATTGCATTGGAAAGCCACCAGCTTTTGTTACGCCAATCTTTGAAGCTTTAGCTAGTCGATCTAATGAGAGGTTACATGGCGTAATTTCATTCCAAGAGGATGCAATTCCAATTTGTGCCTTTAAAAAATCCTCATCTTTCATACCAACTGCTCTCAGCATTCCTCTTGCTGGAGCGCGCTCCATGCCATCTGTCACAAGTCCAGATCGAGGCTTCATTGGGTTACTCATGAGATAATTCTAGCCTTACATAAGCATTCTTATGAAAAACCAAAGTTAATTCAAGGAGATTATCGTCATGGCAAATTCCCAGAATAATCAAGTTTTAGACCCAACCAGATGGCGCACCTTATTTGTTGTTGCAATTGCTCAATTAATGATCGTGCTAGATAGCTCCATCATGAATATCGCCATCCCAAGTGCAAAGACAGAACTTGGTATCTCTGATGCTAATCAACAATGGGTAATTACTGCATACACATTGGCTTTTGGTTCACTACTTCTACTCGGTGGGCGAATCGGTGATTATGTTGGCCGGAGAAAGATTTTCTTAATTGGATTAATGGGTTTTGCCGCCGCATCAGCCCTTGGCGGTGTTGCAGCGAATCAAGGAATGTTATTTGCAGCTCGCGCATTACAAGGAGTCTTTGCAGCACTTCTTGCACCGGCAGCCCTTGCGATTATTTCAGTGACTTTTACTGTGCCAAAAGAGCGGGCTAAAGCCTTTGGTGTAATCGGTGCTATCTCAGGTGGTGGCGCAGCAATTGGTTTAATTTTAGGTGGGGCATTAACTGAGTACACATCTTGGCGTTGGTGTTTAGGAGTTAATACACCTATTGCAATTCTGGCTGGCTTACTAGCAATTAAATTTGTGCATGAATCAAAAGCTGCTGGCAATAACACCTATGACATGCCTGGTGTAGTAACAGCCACCGCAGGTTTGTTCTCACTTACCTACGGCTTTAATGAGGCAGCAACTAAGGGTTGGGCAAGTACAACGACAATCTCATTCTTAGTGGCGGCGCTTATCCTGCTAATTGTTTTTGTGATTATTGAATCAAAGGTTGCCAATCCACTTATGCCACTTCGCGTAGTAACTGAGCGAAATCGCGGCGGCTCATACCTTGGATCCTTAGTTGTTGGTGCTGGCTTATTTTCAATGTTCTTATTCCTTGGTTTATATCTACAAGTTATTTTGGGATACAGCCCACTTAAATCAGGTTTTGCCTTCCTGCCATTTACCGCCGGAATTATTGTCTTCGCTGGAGTTGCATCACAACTGCTTCCTAAATTTGGTCCACGTGCATTGATGGTGCCTGGCTTAATCGCAGCAGGTTCTGGCTTACTTCTAATGACTCGCATAACACCAGATACCTCATATGCAACTCATGTTCTGCCTTCATTATTAATTATGAGCTCAGGTATGGCGTTGGTATTTATTCCACTTACATCCACCTCACTACACGCCGTTTCATCCCACGATACTGGTGTGGCAAGTGCGATGCTAAATACCTCGCAGCAAGTCGGAGGCTCACTCGGTACTGCATTGCTCAACACAATTGCAGCAACGGCTGCAACAACTTATGCCACTGCAAACTCACAACTGGGTGAGAGATTGCAACCATTTGCAATGACACATGGCTTTACCGTGGCATTTCAATGGAGTGCGGTGATGTTATTTGTTGGCGCGATAGTTCTTTTCTTCTTTATCAATGTTGGCAAAGACTCATTGGTTGAAACAGAGGGTGCTGGCGTTCACTAAAACAGTAAGTTTTTTTACTGTCCTAAATGTTTTAAAAGTAATTCGCGCACCTTGGCGGCATCTGCTTGGCCGCCAGTTGCTTTCATGACTGCGCCAATTAACGCACCAGCTGCTGGAATGTTGCCACCGCGAATTCGCTCTGCTGTTTCTGGTTGAGCAGCAATTGCATCTTCAATTGCCTTCATCAAAGCACCATCATCAGAGACAACCTTAAGTCCGCGCCTACTAATTACATCTGCTGGTGTTCCCTCTCCTGCAATAACGCCCTCAAGAACCTGCCTGGCCAACTTATCGGTTAACTCTCCTTGATTAATTAAATTAATTATTTGCGCAACGGCTGTAACTGAAATTAAATCAGTAGCGAGTACTTCGCGCTCATTAGCAATTCGAGAAATCTCACCTAGCCACCAACTGCGCGCCTTTGTTGGATCTGCCCCAAGTGCTACCGTTTCTTCAACAGTATCTAGTAACTCAGCGTTAACCATTGCAGTCATCTCTTTTTCTGGAACTGACCACTCGGTTTGTAAACGTTTGCGGCGTTCTGTTGGCTTTTCTGGCAAAGTTTTACGCAGCTCTTCAATCCATTTACTATCTGGAACAACTGGAACTAAATCTGGCTCTGGGAAGTAGCGGTAATCCTCCGCCTTCTCCTTTGAGCGACCGGCACGTGTTTCACCACTTTCTTCTAAGAAGTGACGAGTCTCTTGCACAATCTTTTCACCAGATTGCAATCTATTTGCCTGGCGAACTACCTCACCACTTACTGCGCGCTCTACTGAGCGAAGTGAGTTGACGTTTTTTGTTTCACTTCTCGTACCAAGCTCACCACTTCCAGATGGAGATAGTGAAAGATTTACATCACAGCGAAGTGAGCCTTGCTCCATCTTCACATCAGATACTTTTAAACCGCGCAAAATATCGCGAAGTGCTGCAACATATGCACGTGCTACTTGCGGTGCGTACTTACCGGTGTTTGGCACGATTCTGGTAACAATTTCAACTAATGGAATTCCGGCTCTGTTGTAATCAAGTAATGAGTACTGCGCGCCATGAATTCGACCAGTTGATCCACCAACATGCAGGGATTTACCTGTGTCCTCCTCCATGTGAACTCGCTCAATATCAATGCGAAATGTTTTGTTTCCTTCATCAGTTTCAATCTCAACATCTAGAAATCCATTAACACAGATCGGTTCATCGTATTGAGAGGTCTGAAAATTCTTAGGCATATCTGGGTAGAAGTAATTCTTGCGAGCAAATCTAGAAAATGGCGCGATTGAACAGTTAAGTGCTAAACCAATTAAAATTGAGGATTCAATCGCAGTTTTATTCACTACTGGTAGCGCCCCTGGCAGACCTAAACAAACTGGGCAGGTTTGCGTATTTGGCTCTGCGCCAAACTCAGTGGCACAACCACAAAACATCTTTGATTTTGTATTTAACTCAACATGTACTTCAAGGCCTAAGGTTGGTTCATACTTTTCAATTGCTTGCTCGTAATTTAAACTCATCTTGATCCCACTAGCTTTGGTGCAAAATCTAGGATTGGCTTGCCCCACTTAGAAAGTAATGCTGCTTCAAGTGCGCCACCAACTAAATACATGCGATCATCCTTCATTGCAGGTGACATGATCTGAAAACCAACTGGCAAATTATCTTCTTCAGCCAAGCCACATGGCAGGCTCATTCCGCCAATGCCAGCCATATTTACTGGGATCGTGGCGATGTCATTTAAATACATAGCAAGTGGATCTTCAGATTTCTCACCAATTTTAAATGCGGTAGTTGGCGCAGTTGGTGAAACTAAAACATCACACTTTTCAAAGGCGGCATCAAAATCTTGTTTAATTAAGGTACGCACCTTTTGCGCGCTTCCATAATATGCATCGTAGTAACCAGAAGATAACGCGTAGGTTCCTAGAATAATTCGGCGCTTTACCTCACGGCCAAAGCCGGCCTGCCTAGTTAAATTCATTATCTCTTCCGCACCCTTAACACCATCATCGCCAACTCTTATGCCAAAGCGCATTGAATCAAAGCGGGCTAAGTTAGATGAACACTCAGATGGTGCAATTAGATAGTAAGCAGCAAGTGCGTACTCAAAGTTAGGACAGGAAACTTCTACGATTTCAGCACCTAACTTAACTAGTTCAGCAACTGCCTCATTAAATTTATTTTCAACACCTTTTTGATATCCAGCACCAGCTAACTGCTTAACGATGCCAATCTTCATTCCTTTAACATCTTTTTTCTTAGCAGCAGCTACTACATCAGGGACTGCGTGATTGATGCTGGTGGAATCCTTTGGATCAAAGCCGGCAATAACTTGATGCAATAGCGCAGTATCTAAAACTGTACGTGCACATGGGCCTGCCTGATCAAGTGAAGATGAGAATGCAACTAGGCCGTAGCGAGATACGCCGCCATATGTTGGTTTAACTCCAACAGTTGCAGTAACTGCTGCTGGTTGTCTGATTGAGCCACCAGTATCTGTACCAATTGCAAGAGGTGCTTCAAAGGCAGCCAGAGCCGCAGCAGAGCCGCCACCTGATCCACCAGGAATTCGAGATAGATCCCAAGGGTTATGTGTTGGACCATATGCAGAGTTTTCAGTTGATGATCCCATCGCAAACTCATCCATATTTGTCTTACCCAAAATAATTACGCCAGCATCCTTTAACTTTGTAACAACTGTTGCATCGTAGGGCGGGCGCCAACCTTCGAGCATCTTTGAACCACAAGTTGTTGGCACACCCTTTTGAACTAAAACATCCTTTAATGCAAGTGGCACACCAGCAAGTGGTGATAACTTCTCACCAGCTGCGCGCTTTTTATCAATGCTTTCAGCCTGCGCAAGTGCACCTGTTTTATCTAAATATAAAAATGCATGCACATCTTTATCAACTGCTTCAATTTGTGCATAATGTTGGTTTGCTAGCTCAACTGCGCTGATCTCTTTTTTTGCTAGCGCATCCGACATTTGCGCGGCGCTTTGGCGAATACTCATTACGCTTCACCTAAAATTTGCGGCACCTTAAATCTTTGTTCAGCACTTGCAGGTGCACCAGATAAAGCATCTGCTGGCAACAGGCTTGGTATAACTACATCATCTCGAACAACATTATTAACTGGAATTGGATGTGAGGTCGGCGCAACATCAGCGCCTGCGACCTCTTGCACTCTGGCAACTGCGCCAAGAATTACCTGCATCTCACCCGATAGGTGATCAAGTTCAGCATCACTCATTTCAATACGAGCGAGCCTGGCTAAGTTAGCAACTTCTTCGCGAGAGATACCGGACATATGGTCAATCTTACTTCAATCCCAACTTACTTCGATCCCAGCCTTTAGGCTTGAAGACATGAAGCGATTAATCAAAATCCTGCGTAATAGCGTTATTTCATTATTAGTTATCTACTTAGCATTATTTGGATTTCTAAAGGCGGTGCGTTATCCAGATCCACTAGCAACAATTAAGTTAGGCCTAGCACCAGCATCTAAGACGCCAACACTTTTGCCTTGGCATGTAATTGATGCTGCCAAGACACCGATTAATTTACCAACCGCTTCTGAAAAAATGCCAGCTGAAGTTTCATATAAAAAAGTTTCACTTACTTGGGATAATTGGTTAAAAGAGACAGATTCAAATGCGTTTTTAGTTATTCGAAATGGCGTGCTTACCTATGAGTGGTATAAAGATGGCGTAACTCAGAGCTCCCAGCTTCCTTCTTATTCAGTTGCTAAAACAATGACTTCAATCATGATTGGTCAATTGATAAATCAAGGAAAGATTAAAGAGAGTGATTACTTTGTTGATTACTTCCCAGAGCTAAAGACCGGAACTACCTTCGATAAGGTAAGCATTCAATCACTTCTTGATATGCAGGCAGGTGTTGGAGTTTCTGATAACTACCCTTCCGGTCCATCTGGTTGGGGTGTGGCTATTGCACAGATGTATGCATCCACTGATTTAGATTGGTTCTTAGAAAATAATCGAAAGATGTCCTTTGATCCAGGCACTAAATCTGAGTACATGAGCGTTGATACCCAGATGCTGGGCATGATTATTAAAAAGGTAACCAATATGAAGGTTGCTGATTACTTCAGTGAAAATGTTTGGCAGCCAGTAGGTGCTAAATATCCAGCGACATGGAATGTGGATCGCATTGGTGGAACTGAAAAAACCTTCTGCTGCTTTAATGCCTCAGCGATTGATTATGCAAAAATTGGTATGTTAATTTTAAATGGTGGCTACGCTGGTCCAAATAAAGTTATTGATAAGGCATGGCTGAAGCGAATGACTACACCAGTTACAAAGCTTGATCGCGACTGGGGTTATGCCGCACAGGTTTGGCATCCATTTCCTGGCATGACATTGGCACTTGGTTTACACGGTCAATTTGTCTTTATAAATCCTGCAACTAGAACTGTGATTGTTAAGTTAAGTGATAACCCAACTGATTCAGATCATGAATCAGATACTGCCAAGGTATTGCTAGATATCTCTAACTTAAAGAGTTAGTTATCTTGTTCAACCCGCGGATCTCTTGGGTTTGCAATGTTGTACTCCCATTGCATCTCAATCTCATCATCACTTAGTTGATCAACATCATCATTTAAATCCATCCGCCATGGTGTAGAAAGTCTTAGATCCTCACCACGTGGTCCAGCTAATAACTCTGCGCCCGCTTCAATGCTTGGCTCCCAATCAAATATGACAGCATCATCGCCAATACCGATTCGAACTTCATCCCCGGCCTTTGCACCATTTTTAAATAGCTCTTTTTCAACACCATAGGAAGCAAGGCGATCTGCTAAATAACCAATTGCTTCAGCATTACCAAAATCAGTTTGCTTAACCCAACGCTGTGGTTTATCACCAATTACATTAAAGGTGCCATCTACATTTGCAATAACTTTAAAGCCCTTGTCATCTACTGCAACCGGGCGAAGCACAATTCGAGTTGTCTCCTCCGCCTTCTGCTCTTTTCTTACCTTTTGCACAATCTGCGCCATTGCATAAATTAACTCTTGCATTCCTTCACGGCTTGCAGCTGATACTTGAAAGACTGGGAAGCCACGAGCTTCTAGTGTTGATTGCACCATATCGGCCATTGCTTTTCCATCTGGTAAATCGATTTTATTTAGCGCAATAATTCTTGGTCGATCAGAAAGTCCGCCGTAAAGCTTTAACTCCTCTTCAATCACATCAAAATCTTTAATTGGATCACGATCAGTTTCTAAAGTGGCGCAATCTAAAACATGCACTAGTGCTGCGCAGCGCTCCACATGGCGAAGAAACTCGTGTCCTAAACCTTTACCCTCACTTGCACCTGGAATTAATCCTGGAACATCTGCTGCTGTAAAGCGAGTATCACCAGCTTGGACAACACCAAGATTTGGAATCAAAGTAGTAAATGGGTAATCAGCAATCTTTGGTCTGGCAGCTGACATCGCGGCAATTAATGATGATTTACCAGCACTTGGATATCCAACTAAACCTATATCTGCAACGCTCTTTAACTCTAAAAATAAAGTGCGCGACTCACCTGGTTCACCAAGGAGTGCAAAACCTGGTGCGCGACGTTTTGAGTTAGCAAGTCCAGCATTTCCAAGTCCGCCCTTGCCACCTTGGGCTGCCATGAATCTGGTGCCATAGCCAACTAGATCTGCAATTACTTCACCATTGGCATCTTTTACAACAGTGCCATTTGGTACACCTAAAATTAAATCCTTACCTTCAGCGCCATTATTAAAATCACCAGCACCTTGTTTGCCATCAGTGCCAAGTCGATGTGGTGAATGGTGAAAATCTAAAAGAGTTGTGACATCTGGATCAACAACAAGAACAACATCACCGCCGCGCCCACCATTAGCTCCATCTGGACCACCAAGTGGTTTGAATTTTTCACGGTGGACGGAAACGCA
>JBIIXT010000038.1:0-9343 GCA_044347205.1 Candidatus Nanopelagicus sp.
TGTAACGGTTCACTAAAGCGATTAAAAACTGATTACATTGATCTCTACCAGGCCCACCGCTTTGATTATGAAACACCGCTCGAGGAGACGCTAAGCGCCTTTGATGATCTCATCCGGCAGGGGAAGGTGCACTACATTGGTTTTTCAGAGTGGACCGCTGAACAAATTGCTGCTGCACTAAAGATTCAAGATGCCAAGGGTTACAACAGATTTGTTTCCAGCCAACCACAGTATTCAATGCTCTGGCGAGTAATTGAATCTGCCGTTATTCCACTTTCTGTGAATGAAGGTATCGGCCAAATAGTTTGGTCACCAATTGGTCAAGGCGTGTTAACTGGAAAGTATCTACCTGGCAAGAAAGCACCAGCAGGGTCAAGAGCTACTGATAAAAAAGGTGGCGCAAATATGATCTCGAGATTTATGAATGATGATGTTTTAACCGCAGTGCAAAAACTAATCCCGATTGCGAAAAAAGTAGATTTAACACCTGCCCAATTGGCAATTGCCTGGGTTCTTCAAAACCCAAATGTTTCCAGCGCAATCATTGGCGCAACAAAGCCGGCTCAGATCAAAGAGAACGTGAAGGCAAGTGGTGTGAAATTAGATAAATCAATAATGCAAGAGATCGATCTTGCCATTGGCGCAGTTGCCGAGGTTGATCCAGCGAAAACAATTTCGCCAAAACCAAGAGCTTAAAGCGGCTTTTCACCGATCTTGACCTGTGGCGCAGGTGCGCGCAGTCTACGCATTTGAGTTGATCTAAGCCAGGCATACATTCCTACTCCACGAGTAGATTCACCTGGAAAGCGAAGTGAAATAATTTTCTTCATTCGACGAGCTAACAAAAACCCGTCAATAAATGCATACAACATCGCGGTATACATGATGGCTATTGAAAAATACTGAACTTGTCGATTTGGAATTAAAGTTAAAAACAGAACGACCATAATTAGAACCAAGAAGTACTCAGAGACTGTTCGCCGGCTATCTACATAATTGCGGACAAACCTTTTTGCAACACCTCTATCTCTTGGCGGAAGAGCGCTCTCTTCACCACGCATAAAAGCTGCACGAGACTCTAATCTGCGAAGTCGGCTTTGCTCCTTTAATCTTTTTTTATCTGCTTTTGAAGCGTTAGGGGAGAGAATTGAATTTTTACTTTTAGCCTGCGCTACCTTGCGCTTTGGGGTTGGCTTACCTTTTTTGCTTGCTGCTTTTTTATCAGATGCTTGGCTCATGCGACTACGGTAGAGCCAACATTCGCTCTAATGCAACTTTGGCATGCTTAGCAATCTCAGGAGAAACACTGATTTGATTGACTACTTTTCCATTCACCAAGGACTCCATCGCCCAAACCAGATGAGGCAGGTCTATTCGGTTCATGGTGCTGCAGTAACAGATAGTTTTATCGAGAAAAATTACATTTTTATCGGGATTCTCATTAGCTAATCGCTGCACTAAATTTAATTCAGTACCAATAGCCCAACTTGAGCCAGCCGGGGCTTTCTCAATGGTTTGAATAATCATCTCCGTGCTGCCCACAACATCAGCTGCTGAAACTACCTCGTGCTGGCACTCTGGATGCACCAAGATTTTTACATCAGGTAATTTGGTGCGCGCATCCTTTATGTTATCCACTGAAAAGCGACCATGAACTGAGCAATGACCTCGCCATAGAATCACCTTTGCCTTGCGTATTTGATCCTCAGTTAAGCCGCCATTATTTTTCCAGGGATTCCAAATAACGCAATCACTTAATGACAGGCCTAATTTTAAAACTGCAGTATTTCTACCAAGGTGCTGATCAGGCAGGAAAAGAATTTTTTCTCCTTTTTCAAAAGCCCACTTCATTGCGCGTTCGGCATTAGAAGATGTACACACCGCACCACCATTTTTTCCAGTAAAAGCTTTAATTGCAGCCGATGAGTTCATATAGGTGATCGGAATAGTTTTATTACTCAAATTAAGTTTTTCTAACTGCGCCCAACAATCATTTACTTGAACCGCACTTGCCATATCCGCCATCGAACATCCAGCGGATAAATCCGGCAAAATTACTTGCTGAGCAGGCGTTGTTAAAATATCAGCGCTCTCTGCCATAAAGTGAACTCCGCAGAAAAATATATATTTAGCCCCCGAATTATTGGCAGCTGCTTGCGCTAATTTAAAGGAGTCACCGCGAATGTCGGCGAAATCTATTACTTCATCACGTTGGTAATGATGACCCAAGATCATTGCTTGATCACCTAATTTGGCTCGAGCTGCGATGGCCCGTTCTACTAATTTAGGATCACTCGCCGCTGGCAGTTGGCCATCACAGGAAACACCTCGCTCGCTCTGGAGATCTCGTCCCTCACCCAGTAGAAGCAGATCACTCAACGCCATTAGACAATCTTAAAGGCAGATGGGCCTTGAGGAGACATTTTTCTTAATCCACTAGTAATCTATGCTCTATAGATTTATACCTTAAGTAAGCCGATAGAAATGGATGAGAATGAGTACAGAGACATCTCCTGCAGTATCTGCCACAACCGATGTGAAGATCACATCTGCTGGCATCTCATTAACGCCAGTTGCGGCTGAAAAAGTTGCGGCACTTCTTAGCCAAGAAGGTCGAGATGATTTAGCGCTTCGCGTTGCTGTGCAACCTGGCGGCTGTTCAGGATTGCGCTACCAACTTTACTTTGATGATCGCGCTCTAGAAGGTGACACGATTACTGAGTTTGGATCCGTAAAAGTAGTTACCGATAAAATGAGCACGCCATATTTGATGGGCGCTGCAATTGACTTTGTTGACACTATTGCAAAGCAAGGCTTCACTATTGATAATCCAAATGCACAGGGTTCTTGTGCATGCGGTGATTCTTTTAATTAAATACGAATCTTCAAATCATGAGGGTTGCAGTCGCTGGCTCAGTCGGTGGCGATCACATAATGAGTTTCAACGGTAAATTTACCGACTCACTTGTTGCTGGCTCACTTGCCAAAGTCTCCCTTTCCTTCCTTGTAGATACTTTAGAAATTCGCCGCGGTGGCTGTGGTGCAAATATTTCATTTGGAATGGGCGCCCTCGGTTTAAAACCAATTCTCTTAGCTGCAGTTGGTAAAGATTGGGTTGATTATGAGGCCTGGCTTATTAGACATGGCGTAGATACATCACATGTTCTAGTCTCTGAAAAATTACATACGGCAACCTTTATGGTGACAACAGATACTGAGTTAAATCAGATTGCATCATTTTTTCCAGGCGCAATGAGTGAGGCTCGCAATATTGAATTGGCACCAATTATCGCAAAAACTGGTCCATTTGATCTGCTTGTTATTTCACCAGATGATCCTGAGGCGATGATGCGTTATAGCGATATGGCAAGAGAGTTAAAGATTCCAGTCGCGGCAGATCCATCGCAACAAATGGCGCGCATGAGTGGTGAAGAAATTGCACAATTAATTGATGGCGCGAAGTACTTATTTCTAAATGAGTACGAATTAGCACTTGCAATTCAAAAAACTGGCTGGACCGATCGTCAATTATTTGATCGAGTACAAGTTCGGGTAGTGACACTTGGTTCTAAAGGTGCACAAATTGAGGAGCATGGCCAAGAGACTATTTACGTCTCAGTTCCTAAAGAGGAGGGGAAGGTTGATCCAACTGGAGTTGGCGATAACTTTAGATCTGGATTTATTGCAGGTCTTTCTTGGGGATTAGGACATGAGAGATGCGCACAATTGGGTTCAATGCTGGCAACTTACTGCATTGAAACAACTGGAACTCAAGAGTATCGATTTACCAAATCAGATTTTCTTGCAAGATTTAGAACTGCATACGGAGATATAGCAGCTGATGAAATCACCCCGCATTTGATTGTTAATTTAAAAAGCTAAATCCCTCTTAACGTTTTCACCGCACTCACTAGAGCATTTGCCAGATCACTTACTTGCCCAGCAGTCGTACTTTGGTGAAAAGTAATCCGGATATTTCCGGTCACTTTGGCCCCCATTGCACTTAGAACATGACTTGGCACCATGTCCGCTGAGCGACAGGCAGATCCAGAATCAACTGCGAAGCCAAGATCTTGCAGCAATAGAACTAGTCGATCAGCTTCTAAATCTGGGAAAACTAGGGATAAATTTCGAGCAAGAAATTTAACTGAGTTCGGTGTATAAAAATCAAGATTAGAACTACTTAATGCTTTAAGTACTACCTCTCGATAACCGAAATCTCGATTTTGCTGGGCCATATAAGTTTCAAGTGCTAGAGCACTGGCTAATACAAGTGGCACTGAATAAGAGTTTGGAACCTTTGTGTGATCATTATGGGGAAGTGGATTTCGCCAAATTGCATCATTTTTCACAATCAAAATACCTAGTCCGACAGGTCCTTGCCAGCTTCTACTATCAAAGAGAGCGCTCTGATACTTAAAGGTTGGCAAATGATCAACACCACTGGAAGTGCAATCTGCAAAAATTCTTGAATTATTAAGCAAATCTCGTTGAATGATCCCAGTTTCACCATTTACTACCTGCCAGCAGATCACATCATTAACGTTGGATTTGAATTCATTAATTAAGCCTTGGTTACTAACTGAGATTCTTTGTAGTTTGCCACCAGATTTTTCGTGAGAGTCAGCAACTGCAAAAATTTCTTGTTTATCAATCTCAGAGTAAATTAGATTATCGCCAGGATTCAATAGACCCGTAAGGCCTAAATGAAATCCCAAATTAACTTCACCTAGAAAATGAATTTCTTCAGGTTCAACTTGTAAATATTTTGCGAAGCTGTTTCGAGCTTCATTTAAAAGAAGTGCTACTTCACGAGAATCAGAGTTTATTTTTTCCGGATTTGGCCATCCTTTTTCGAAAAGTTGCGAAATAAGATCCTTTGAACTCAAATTAAGGGGAGCCTCTTGCTGAAACCCGCTTGTGATACGAACCACCCGCTGCACGCTGCCCTTCCGGAGTGAACCAACTCGGGCGCAAGGTTATCCTTATCCCCATGCGCTTGAGCAAAGTAAAAACGATGATTTTGGGATCACTTTCAGCCCTGCTCGTAACAAGTTGCTCGGCAGATGAGATACCTGGCCTAGGTTTTGAAAAAGGCGTAACAAGCGTAAATGATCAATCACTTTCACTATGGCAGGGAGCTTGGATCGCGGCTGCTGTAGTCGGCATAATTACTTTGGCTTTGATTATGTGGACTGTCATATTTCATCGCAAGAAGGATGATGCTTTTCCAAAGCAAACCCATGAGAATAATTTTATTGAAATTACCTTCACAATAATTCCATTTTTAATTGTTGCCGTTTTGTTTTACTTCACCGTCGTTAAAGAGAAAGAGATTGTAAAAGTTTCTCCTGATTCACAAGTTTCACACATTATCGATGTCAATGGTTTTCAGTGGTCCTGGCAATTTACCTACAAGGAAGCGGGTAATTTTCCAGCCGCATCTGTAACGGGCACACCTGCGCAAGCCCCAACTCTGTATCTGCCGCAAGGTGAAAAAGTGAAGTTCACTATTAATTCCAATGATGTCGTTCACGGCTTTTGGATCCCAGCTTTTATGATCCAGATGCAAAACCTGCCAGGTGTTGAAAACCAATTAGAGTTCACCGCCAATAAAATTGGCTCTTATCCAGGCAGATGCAATATTTTATGTGGACGCAACCACTCACAAATGTTATTTAACGTCGAAGTTATTTCACCTTCAGCTTATGCGGCTTACATACAATCGTTACGAGATCTAAATCAGATCGAACTAGATAAGGCGGGGAATGCATGACAACTTACGCAACCAAACCTGCAATCACAAAGGCGGCAATCGCTCCCACTAGCAAAGGAAAGTTGTTTGTTAAATTTATAACTTCAACTGATCATAAAACTATTGGTTATCTATATTTAATTACCTCCTTCGTTTGGTTCTTAATTGGTGGAATTTTGGCGATGGCCCTGCGCGCAGAGTTGACCCGACCAGGCATGCAATTTTTAAGTAATGAGCAGTACAACCAAATCTTTACTATGCACGGAACGATCATGTTACTTATGTTTGCAACCCCGCTCTTCGTCGGATTTGCAAATGTGATTATGCCGCTTCAAATCGGTGCAGCAGATGTAGCCTTTCCAAGATTAAATATGTTGTCTTATTGGTTGTATCTATTTGGTGGAACTATGGCCTTTGTTGGCTTTTTAACTCCAGGTGGCGCTGCCTCATTCGGCTGGACTGCTTATGCTCCTCTATCAAATGCTCAATACTCACCAGGCATTGGTGCTGATCTTTGGTTAGTTGGTTTAGCAATTGGTGGCGTGGGAACAATTCTTGGTGGCGTAAATTTCATCACAACAATTTTTACAATGCGCGCACCTGGTATGACCATGTTTCGCATGTCCATCTTCACTTGGAATGTGCTTCTAACATCAATATTAGTTTTGTTGGCTTTCCCGCCTCTTGCAGCAGCATTCCTAGCTCTAGAGTCAGATAGATTATTTGGTAGTCATATCTTTGATCCAGCTAATGGTGGCGCTATGTTGTGGCAACATCTATTTTGGTTCTTTGGTCACCCCGAGGTTTATATCTTGGCGCTGCCATTCTTTGGTATCGCAACTGAGATTTTGCCAGTATTCAGCCGCAAACCAATTTTTGGATACAAAGGATTAATCGCTGCCACCATTGCAATCTCAGCCTTATCTGTCTCAGTTTGGGCCCACCATATGTTCGCTAGCGGACAGGTCTTACTGCCCTTCTTCTCCTTTATGACATTTTTAATTGGTGTACCAACAGGTGTTAAATTTGTTAACTGGATCGGCACAATGTGGCGAGGTTCGATCTCATTTGATACACCAATGCTCTTTGTTTTAGGATTTTTAGTTACCTTCTTATTTGGCGGATTAACTGGAATCATCTTGGCTAGCCCACCCCTTGATTTCGCAGTCTCTGCTTCTTACTTCGTAGTCGCCCATTTCCACTACGTTTTATTTGGAACTGTGGTCTTTGCGATGTTTGCTGGCTTCTACTTCTGGTGGCCAAAATTTACCGGTCGGATGTTAAATGAGCGCTTAGGTAAAATTCACTTCTGGACACTTTTCTTCGGCTTCCATATCACCTTTTTAATTCAACACTGGTTAGGAATTAAAGGTTTTCCTCGCAGATACGCTGACTATTTAGCATCTGATGGATTTACCGGCATGAATATGATTTCAACAGTTGGCTCCGGACTGCTTGCTCTTTCTATGATTCCATTCTTTATCAATATATGGCAGAGCAAAAACTCACCCAAGGTTAATGTTGATGATCCTTGGGGTTTTGGTGGATCACTTGAATGGGCAACCTCATGTCCACCGCCACGTCACAATTTCACATCGATGCCAAGAATTAGAAGTGAGCGACCAGCCTTTGATCTGCACCATCCGCATATGGCAGATACGAGCAAACATTAATGAAAATAGGTTACCAATTATTTAATGGTCTAGCAGTTTTTTATCTACTAACTGCCGTTCTCTACTGGCAAATAGGTGGGGAAGCAGTTGGAATTACAGCTATCGGATTAAGTGGCGGCTTAGCATTTATAGTTGGATTTTATTTGTGGTTCACTGATCGCAGATCAGGCGGCACACTACCCGAGGATAATCTTGAAGGTGAGATCGCAGATCGTGCTGGTGAAATGGGTTTCTTCTCACCACATTCTTGGTGGCCACTTCCAGTTGGACTTGCAATGACCGCTGTAGGGCTTGGATTAATCATTGGTTGGTGGCTCACTTTAATCGCAGCAGGTGTTCTTATTTTTTCAGTTATTGGATTCGTACTGGAGTATGAACGTCCGGAAAACTCTACGCATTAAAAACAGGCGGTAATTATGAGCGCAAGAGCAGAGATTATTGATACCGGTGAAGCTTATTTTTATAAGGCACAACTAGTAATTAACCGACCAGCATCAGATATTTTTCAATTCCTAGCTCAGCCAAAAAATCACTCTTTGATGGATGGCTCTGGGATGGTTAGAGGCAGCCTTATTGGTCCCTCTAAATTGTTCTTGGGCGCAAAATTTGGAATGAAAATGAAGCAGGGGTTACCTTATGTGATTAGAAATCAGGTAATTGAATTTAAGGAAGCCCATGCAATTGCTTGGCAACATTTACTACATAATGTTTGGCGTTATGAGTTACGCGAAATTGATGAGAACACAACAAAGGTGATGGAAACTTGGGATGCAAGGGGTGCCCGAGGATTGTGGTTTATCAAAAAACGCAGGCCACAAAATTGGGTGCCAAAGGCGATGGGTAAATCTCTGGTCATGCTTAAAGAAATTATGGAAAAATGATTAAGCCTATTGCAACTGATTCTGCGATTGATTATTTAGCAGATTCAACTATCTCAAAGGCACAACAATTAATCTTTGATTCTGCTCCCAACTTAAAGCTTAAGGATAAAGCTAATCGTCGAAGGTTTACTAGGTTATTTAAAGATCAAAAAGCAGTAGCGGTTACAGTGACTTTAACCGATGAGGTTATGCGAATTAAATCTGCAAAGCATGCTGCACGATTGCTTTCAGTTGCCGCAAAGGATGCAACAATTTCCGGATTTGGTTTTATTAATGCGATTGGTCTTAAAGGAATCGCTTTGATCGGAAAAATAGCGCCAAAGTTTGCGTTATTTGCCGTTGACACACAAGTCAAATTGATTTCAAAGGGAATAATTCTGCCGGCTGAGAAGAAGAAGCTTGCAAGGCAAATAAAGAAGAGAAATCGAGATTCAATCCGATTAAATATTAATGTGCTTGGTGAGGCGGTGTTGGGACAGAGCGAAGCTGATGAGAGATTCGAGCGCGTGATAGAGATGATGGACCGCCCAGAGGTTGATTATGTTTCAGTTAAATTATCTTCAGTAGCAGCACAAATAATTGCACTAGATCGTATCGGCACCAATCAGCGGGTTACTGAAAAACTTCAGGAAATCTATCGAATTTCTAAATCAACAGGCACTTTTGTTAATTTAGATATGGAGGAGTTTCGCGATCTTCGCTTAACAGTTGATGCATTCAAAGAAGTACTATCTCAACCTGAGTTTGCTGATCTATACGCGGGAATTGTTCTGCAAGCATATTTGCCGGAGTCCCACTCAGTCTTTGCTGAATTAGTGGAGTGGGCGGTTAAACGTCACGCTAAAAGTAGTGGTGTAATTAAAATTCGTTTGGTTAAAGGTGCGAATTTGGCGATGGAGAAAGCAGAAGCTGAACTTCATGGCTGGGTAGCAGCTCCTTATCAATCTAAATCAGATGTTGATGCCAGTTACAGTCGACTAATTGATGCCGCACTTCGCCCCGCGCACAGCACGGCCGTGCGAATTGGTGTAGCA
>JBIIXT010000003.1:0-29780 GCA_044347205.1 Candidatus Nanopelagicus sp.
TTTAGGAAAATTGTTACTGGAAGTTTACGTTTGCGATCAATACGAACGCCAACTAAATCCTTCTTATCAATTTCAAACTCAAGCCAAGCACCACGGCTTGGAATTATCTTTGTTGTGAAAATATCTTTGTCAGATGTTTTTTCAATTGTGCGCTCGAAGTAAACACCAGGTGAGCGAACAATCTGTGAAACAACAACACGCTCTGTTCCGTTAATAACAAATGTGCCACGTGGTGTCATCAATGGGAAATCGCCCATGAAAACAGTTTGTGATTTAATTTCACCAGTTACGTTGTTGGTGAACTCTGCAGTTAAGAACAATGGAGCTGCGTATGTAATGTCGCGCTCTTTGCACTCTGCGATTGAATACTTTGGTTGCTCGAATCGATGGTCACGGAATGAAAGTGACATCGTTCCTTGGAAATCTTCAATTGGTGAAATCTCTTCAAAGATTTCTTCGAGTCCTGATGTTTTTGGAACTTCACCGCGAGCAGATTTCTCTGCATCAGCTAGGCGAGCGCGCCA
This sequence comes from Candidatus Nanopelagicus sp., assembly GCA_044347205.1. GTDB lineage: Bacteria > Actinomycetota > Actinomycetes > Nanopelagicales > Nanopelagicaceae > Nanopelagicus. Next base: position 525 of record JBIIXT010000003.1, read on the forward strand.
TGAGTCGTTACCTAGTAACCAATCAATACTTTCTAGTTGTAGCGAAAGTAGATTTGGAACTTCAAGAGGTTCACGAATCTTTGCGAATGAAACACGACGTGGAGCATGATTTTTATTCTTAACTGCGGCCAAAGTTTCCTCCAAGTAATAAACATCTTTTAGAACACACGGCTACCGCTAGGTCTTAGCCGCTATATGCCTGGACCCTCGGTTTTGGAAAATTGTGAAGGGCGAGGGTATCTAACCCCTACCCATAATGTCTAATCCATGCTAAAAGCATCAAAAGCCCCGCTCATTCTCCGCACAGAGGGCTGCGTAAGCAATAAAAAACCCCGCCAATTTAATGACGGGGCTTTTAATAAGTAAGTAATTACTTGATTGAAACCTTTGCACCAGCAGCTTCTAATGCAGCCTTTGCCTTATCAGCAGTTGCCTTATCAGCCTTCTCTAGAAGTGTTGCAGGTGTTCCATCAACAAGATCCTTTGCCTCTTTAAGACCAAGGCTTGAGTTAAGTGCACGTACCTCTTTGATAACAGCGATCTTTTGTGATCCTGCATCTTCAAGGATGACGGTGAACTCATCTTGTGCTGCATCTGCGGCTCCGCCAGCGGCGCCACCTGCAGCAGCAGCTGCAACTGGTGCAGCAGCTGTTACATCGAACTCTGTTTCAAACGCTTTAACAAACTCTGTTAGTTCAACCAAAGACATATCTTTGAATTGTCCTAATAGATCTGCGGTATTTAGCTTTGACATATTCTTTCCTTTTCTTTAATCCCGACTCCAACTCTGATGAGTACGGGGGTTGGGGGTCGGTTTTAGTTTTCGCTTCCTTCGGCTGCAGTCTCAGCAGGTGCTTCAACAACAGCTTCGGTTACAACTTCAGGTGCAGCTTGCGCTGCAGGAGCTTCGGCAACTGGTGCCTCTGCCTTAACTTCTTCAACAACAACTGGAGCCGCTTCAGCAACTGGTGCAGGTGCACCTGCCTCCATCTTGATACGTAATGCATCAAATGTGCGAGCAGCCTTTGCCATAGAAGCCTTCATAGCACCAGCAATCTTGGCAAGGAGAACCTCGCGAGATTCAAGATTAGCTAGTTGCATAATTTCAGCTGTTGTTACAGCTTTACCATCAAAGATTCCGCCTTTGATAATAAGAAGTGGATTCTCTTTTGCAAAATCACGTAATGCTTTAGCAGCATCAATTGGATCGCCCTTAATAAATGCAACTGCAGATGGACCAGCAAGTAGAGATGGATCTAGATCTACGCCAGCTTCTTTAGCAGCAATTTTTGTAAGCGTGTTTTTTACTACGGAGTACTTGTTTTTTGTTCCAAGTGAACGACGTAGTTGCTTCATAAGTCCTACGGACAATCCGCGGTACTCAGTTAGCACAGTTGCATTTGCGCTGCGGAAATCTTCTACGATCTCAGCAACAGCAGCTGTCTTGTCTGGGCGTGCCATTTGGCATCCTTTCTAAATAAGAAAAACCCCGGCGCATAAATGCACACGAGGTAATCGGTTGCACCTATGCTGGCTGTTTTTCAACAATTACCTTTTAAAAGTTTCCTTTTAAAAGACCTGCAGTCTTCGGTTAATCAAAATCTGCTTTCGCAGCCCTTGATGATGAGCCAAGGGTAGGCGGTGATGCCTACCCAAGTCAAAATTGAGTCTTAGAACGAACTATTGAATCTGTGCTCCACCATCACGAGCGATTGAGGTATCAACTTTAATACCTGGGCTCATAGTTGATGAAACAGTTGAAGATTTAATGAAGCGTCCCTTTGATGATGATGGCTTTGCGCGCATTACCTCTTCGACCGCAGCTGCATAGTTCTCAGCTAGTTGTTCATCAGTAAATGAAACTTTTCCAATAACAAAGTGAAGATTGGAATTCTTATCAACACGGAACTCAATCTTTCCACCCTTAATATCGGTAACAGCTTTTGCAACATCTGTTGTAACTGTTCCAGTCTTTGGGTTTGGCATTAAGCCGCGAGGTCCAAGAACCTTTCCAAGGCGGCCAACCTTTCCCATAAGTTCAGGTGTTGAAACAACTGCGTCGTAATCAAGACGTCCCTTTGAAACTTCATCAATTAATTCATCTGCGCCAACAATGTCAGCACCAGCGGCGCGAGCTTCTTCAGCACGCTCTCCACCAGCAAATACCAAAACTCGAGCAGTCTTACCTGTTCCATGTGGCAGGTTTACTGTTGAACGAATTGCTTGGTCAGCTTTCTTAGGATCTACACCTAAGAAAAGTGCAACATCAACAGTTGCATCATATTTAACGGTTGAAGTCTCTTTAATTAACTTCATCGCTTCGCCAGGGCTATAGAGATTATCAATCTTGATCTTCTCAGCCGCTGCGCGGTACTTCTTGCTTCGCTTCATTTCATCTCCTCTTAAATAAATCTTGAAATTGTTTTCAAGATTTGGGGTTGTGGTTTAACGAACCAGCGAGGTTCTCCCACACTTACTTTTTAATTAACCGACAGTGATACCCATTGATCTGGCAGTACCGGCGATAATTAAAGATGCAGCTGCTAAGTCATTAGCATTTAGATCAACCATCTTTTGCTTGGCGATCTCTTCTACTTGTGACTGGCTAAGGTTTGCCACTTTATTCTTGTGAGGGATAGCAGATCCCTTTTCAATTCCAGCAGCTTTTAAGATTAAACGTGATGCTGGTGGTGTCTTAGTAATAAAGGTAAATGAGCGATCCTCGAAGACAGTAATTTCAACTGGGATGATGTTTCCCTTTTGGCTCTCAGTCGCAGCGTTGTAGGCCTTAACGAAGTCCATGATGTTCACACCATGCTGACCAAGTGCTGGACCCACTGGTGGAGCAGGTGTTGCTGCGCCAGCCTGGATCTGTAGCTTAATTAGTGCGGTTACTTTCTTCTTCGGTGCCATATTTTTTCCTTTTCCTTTTTTCTTTTATTAAATCGTTTTAGATTTACTTAGATTTTTTGTACTTGATGGAATGAAAGCTCAACCGGAGTCTCACGACCAAAGATGGATACCAAAACTTTTAACTTCGCTTGCTCAGGCATAATCTCAGAGATTGTTGCTGGCAAAGTGGCAAATGGACCATCCATGACAGTAATTGATTCACCAATGATGTAATCAATATCCTTCATCTCAATCTTGCCATCCTTCTTAAGCGGACGAGGTGCCAAGATATTTTCAACTTCATCTAAAGTCAGCGGAGATGGGTGGTGCGCATTTCCAACGAAGCCTGTTACACCCGGTGTATTACGTACACAAGACCAAGACTCATCAGTTAGATCCATACGAACTAGAACATAACCTGGAAACACGTTGCGCTTAACTACTTTGATAGCACCATTTTTTAACTCACGAACTTCCTCTTCTGGAACTTCGATTTGGAAAACGTAATCCTCCATATTTAAAGATTGAATACGGTTAGCTAGGTTCGCCTTAACCTTCTTCTCATAACCAGCGTATGAGTGAACAACAAACCACTCACCTGGTGCACTGCGAAGTGCGGCGCGAAACTCTGAATTCTCATCAATTTCTTCAACTTGATCCTGTGCCTCTGGGGCATCTGTAACAACTTCAACGCTCTCCAGTGCTGTCTCTTCAACAGGTGTAATCACACTCTCTGGAAGTGAAAGTGCTGCTTCAAATGCATCCACTGGTGGATTGGCAGGAGTATCTATTGACATCTGCGCTCCTTATCCAAAAACCCAGAAAACAATTTTGGTTAAAATTAAGTCAAATATTGAAACTACCAAGATTACGAAGCAGACGAAAACTAGAACCACAGCGGTATAGGTAGTTAACTGATTCTTAGTTGGCCAAACAACTTTGCGAAGTTCAGAAATAATTTGGCGATAGAACAGCCCGATTCGACCAAAGAGTGATTGCGACTCTTCAGTAGTTACGATCTCTTCAGTCATTAACCTTTTCCTTTTCTTTACTTCTTATCTTTAACTCACTTGCAGGGCAGGAGGGACTCGAACCCCCAACCGGCCGCTTTGGAGACGGCAACTCTAGCCAATTGAGCTACTGCCCTTCGGCCCGCATTAAGGCATGAAAAATCATGACCTAAAACAAGCGCCGGGTCGCAAAGTGTAGGTGGGACAAGGCTCATAGGTAAAATCAGATAAAAGGTAAACCACATTTATGCGTAGATGGCACACTTTTCCCGTGAGCAACCAACCCAAGCCAAGAGTTTCAAGGCGTATCGCAGCCATCGCAGAATCTGCAACCCTGGCAGTAGATGCAAAAGCAAAAGCATTAAAAGCTGCTGGAAAACCAGTTATTGGTTTTGGTGCTGGTGAACCAGATTTTCCAACTCCAGATTACATAGTTGACGCAGCAATTGCTGCCGCTAAAAATGTTGCTAACCACCGCTACACACCATCTCCTGGATTACCAGAGCTACGTGATGCAATTGTTGCAAAGACCAAGCGCGATTCTGGTTATGAAATTACAGCAGACCAAGTTCTTGTTACTAACGGTGGCAAGCAAGCGGTCTATCAATCTTTTGCATCAATTCTTGATCCAGATGATGAAGTTATTTTACCTTCCCCATATTGGACTACATATCCAGAAGCGATCAAATTAGCTGGTGGTGTATCTGTTGAAGTATTTGCAGATGAGAGTCAAAATTACTTAGTCTCAGTCGAGCAGTTACAAAAAGCACTAACTCCTAAAACTAAGGCGCTACTTTTCTGTTCACCTTCAAATCCAACTGGATCGGTTTATTCACCAGAGCAGGTCAAGGCAATTGGTGAGTGGGCGCTGAAAAATAATCTTTGGGTCATTACCGATGAGATCTATGAGCACCTGCTTTATGACGGAGCTACTGCGCCATCGATTTGTGTAGCTGTGCCAGAGCTTGCAGATCGCACAATAGTTATCAATGGCGTTGCTAAAACTTATGCGATGACTGGCTGGCGAGTGGGCTGGATGATTGGTCCAAAAGATGTGATTAAAGCGGCAACAAATCTGCAATCACACTTAAGCTCAAATGTTTCTAATGTTTCCCAACGTGCTGCAATTGCAGCGGTCGCTGGTGATTTATCTGCTGTTCATAAGATGGGTGAGGCTTTTGATCGACGTAGAAAATTAATCGTTGGCTTATTAAATGAAATTCCAGGAATTACTTGTCCAACACCAACGGGCGCTTTTTATGTCTATCCATCTGTTAAGGGCGTACTTGGTAAAAGCATCCGCGGCAAGGTTGCAAAAACCTCGGCAGAACTTGCTACTTTAATTTTAGAAGAGGCTGAAGTTGCTGCAGTCCCAGGTGAGGCATTTGGTCCATCTGGTTATCTTCGATTTTCTTATGCAACTAGTGATGCCGATATTGTTGAAGGAATCGCTCGAGTTAAAAAACTGCTCTCTGAAGCAATTTAATTTAAATCTAAACCAATTAATTGAACCTCGGCCTTTAATTCAATTCCAAACTTTTGAAAAACTCGCTGCTTTGAAACCTTAGCTAATTTAATGATGTCATCAGCTTTAGCTGAGCCACTATTTGTTAAGGCCAAGACATGGCGCTCAGAAATTTGTGCACCAGCAATTTTTTCACCCTTAAGCACGCCGGCATGCTCCATTAACCATGCTGCAGAAGTTTTAATTCGACCATCTGCTTGTGGCCAACGGGGCGCATCAGTTGGCAACTTATCTGCATCGGCCTTTGAAATAATTGGATTAATGAAAAAAGAGCCAGCTGACATTATTTGATTACTAGAGGAGTCAAGCAACATTCCTTTGCTAGCGCGTAGTTCAAGCACAGCCTGGCGAACCTGTTTAACTGGTGCTCGATCACCAACATTTAAACCAAGATGTTTTGCTAACTCAGCATAGGTAATTGGTAGGGATTGCTCACCCTTACGAAGTTGAAAGGTCACGTTTAAAATAACGTAACGATCTTTTTCAGATTTAAAAATCGACTCTCGATAACCAAAATTGCACTCGGCAGTCGTGAAGGTTTTGATCGCCTTTGCAATTCGGTCATAAACACGAACTCGTGCGATTGTTTCAGCAGCCTCATGTCCATATGCGCCGATGTTTTGAATCGGTGCTCCCCCTACCGTGCCAGGAATTCCACTTAAAGATTCCAGATCTGCAAAGCCCTCTTTGATTGTTAGCTCAACAAACTTATCCCAATCCTCACCAGCACAAACTTCGATCATGCCACCGCTGCAAGCATCGTATTCAAGAGTATTTCCTTTATTTTCAACTCTAATTACTGTGCCCGCAAAGCCAGCATCACTGATTAATAAATTAGAGCCGCCACCTAAAATTAAAACTGGCTCATTGGCTTCATCCGCACTTTTAACAAATTGGATTAATTCCTCCTCTGAATGCGCATGCACAATCTTTTGCGCTGGTCCACCAACTCGAAGAGTGGTGAAGTTGGAGAGGTTATTCATAAGTAAAGCCTACCTGCGAGGTGTGAGGATCTCATTTTTTCCTCTAAAGCGATCAAGAATTCGTTGGTAATTCTTTCGTGAATTCTTCTCACGATACTCCGGATCTGTGTCATGGTATCCATGATGTCTACCTTGAATTAATGGCAATGTGATTTGCAGTAACCGCTCACCAGCTGCTCTTAGTGCAAGTGCTAACTCCATATCTGCATTTCGGTAGTACTTAGCACTTGGATTAGCACCACCTGCAGCAATCACCTTCTTGCGATCGATCATAAAGAAGTATGAGAATAAAACATCAACCTCACCATCGCCTTTATCTTCTGTACTTCGCCATTCATCTTCCAAATTAACTAAGCCACCCTTCCAACCGACGCCAGCAAAACCCTTTTCAATTTCAGCTAACGCCGGTGTGATTGGATCACCAGTAAAGGTGGTGGATGGATCCATAATTACTATGTAATCCTCACTGCAAACCTCTAGAAAATGATTTACTACATTTCCCCAGCCCAATGGATTTTTCACTTGGGTAATTGAGATTTGTTGATCTTCAAACTTTTCAAGTGGTAGCCAATTGCTTTTGCCATTGGCGTAAATTGTGATTGGCGTGCTGGTAAATTCTTTGATTGAGTTAACGCAAATTAATAGATCATCAACAAAGCCCTCTGCAATTAAGCAGATACGAATTGACCCGGCCATTGGCGGGAGATTAATTAACGAGTTTCGCGGTGAAGCTGTGAAGATTTGCAACGTGGGCAAAACTTCTTCAGCTCTAAACGATCAGGATCGTTACGGCGGTTTTTGCGTGTGATGTAGTTGCGCTCTTTACACTCAACACATGCCATTGTGATTTTAGGACGAACGTCTGCACTTTTACTTGCCATGGTTGAGCTCCTAGCCTTGTTGGATTACTTCTCGGTCATTTTTTAACTTGAACTTGATTGGGTGAGGCTACTTGATCCAAACCCAATCACGAAATTCACGAATGAATTTCTAATAAGTTGGTAGCGGAGGCGGGATTTGAACCCACGACACAGCGATTATGAGCCGCTTGCTCTACCAAGCTGAGCTACCCCGCCAAACTTTTTTATGTCTATTCAATATTTAATTAATAAAACTTTGGTAATTTTGTTCGAGCCCCCTAACGGAATCGAACCGTTGACCTTTTCCTTACCATGGAAACACTCTACCAACTGAGCTAAGGGGGCATTTACAAGGTAAAGAGTACAACTGATTAATCCCTTGACGAAATTACTGCATAAATCTACGACTTTTTTAATTAAATACATTTTTTATCAACGGTAGTAAGTGGCATCGAAACAATTACGATAAAGAATAAAAGTATAAAACTCTTAAATGGTGGCGGGTTAAGGATTTGAACCTTCGAAGGCTGAGCCGGCGGATTTACAGTCCGCCCCCTTTGCTAATCTATTTATATTCCTGATTTTAATACATCCCGTACTGCACCCAGTGTTTTATCTAAATCGGGCGTTGTATGGGCATTTGAGAGAAACCAAGTACCTCTCGGTAAAACTCTTACGCCTTTTTGTAGCAAAGCAAAGGCAAAATTTGCATACCTTTCACGGTTAGCTTTAAGCGCTGATCGGTACTCGGTTGGGCCCTTAGAATCAAAACGCACATTAAACACACCAGGATAGCCAACCATTTCATGCTCAATTCCTGATGAAGTAAATTCTTTAGAGAGCTCTTGCATTAAATAATTACCAGAATTATTGATTATTTCATATGGAAGTTCGCTTTTGAGTAATTTTAAGGTGGCGACTGTGGCAGCCATTGAAACTGACTGGCTATTGTAAGTTCCTGCATGCATTACTTTTCCAGTTGAAATAAAATTCATAATTTCTTCTTTTCCAACAATTGCTGCAACAGCAAAGCCATTTGCAAGTGCTTTACCCAAAATTGTTAGATCAGGAGTAACTCCTGAAACTTTTTGAGCCCCGCCACTGCTAACACGAAATCCTGTAATTACTTCATCAAAAATTAATACAGTGCCATATTTTGTTGCTAGCTCGCGCACTCGCTCTAAATAACCTGGTAGCGGAAGCACTCCACTTGTGTTAAACATAATTGGTTCCATAATAATGCCAGCAATTTTGCCGGTCTTAAGTTGCTCTTCAAGAACTTCTGAATTGTTCCAAGGCAAAACAACAATATTCTCACTCATCTCTTGTCCTTGAGTTCCTGGAAGCGCATTTGGACTTAGCGCATCCCCTGCAAGTGAAATATCAGGTGAAACGCTGACAAGTACGTTATCGAACCAGCCGTGGTAATGTCCTTCGAATTTAATCATCGTCAAACGATTTGTTGCCGCACGTGCAACTCGGAATGCAACTTGTACCGCCTCTGAACCAGAGGAAGCGAAGCGAACTTTTTGTGCACTTGGAACCATCTGCGTTAAAAGTTTTGCGGCTTCGTATTCAAGAGGAATTTGGCCTGCGACCAGTAATGAAATATCTAATTGCTTCTTCGCAGCATCAATAACTTCTTTTGGGCTGTGACCTAAAATCATTGGGCCCATTCCAAGCACGTAATCAATAAAATTATTTCCATCAGCATCTACGAGCTCACAGCCATGCGCAGATGTAAAAACTAATGGGTGGGGTTTTGAACCGGTTCGATAACCACTGTTTACTCCACCAGCCACATATGCCGAGCCTTCAGCAACTTGTGACTGTGATTGCTCGAATATCATCTATTTAAGCCCCTTCTTAAGTTGCGCTGCACCTAGCGATTTTCTTGATTGCGCATGAAAGAAAAGGAATCATTTTCATCGATGTAGTGAAATTTCTCAACATAGTCAACGCCATAGGCAGGGTCTGCTTTTTGCAAAAATTCACCTTTAATAAACTCTTCTTCAGTAATTTTTGCCTCTGGGTGTAGGTCTTTATAAGTGCGATACATATTATCTACTGGAGTCACGTGAAGTTTTATGCATTCAAGTTTCCTATCAATCACAGGAGTAATGTCTACTACTCTATTTACCAATTGAGGACCACGCGCCACTAAATACTTTCGAGTGACAAACTTTGGCATAAGTCCCATATCTTTAAGTTCTGGTAAATCAAGCTGTCGCCCAGCAGTCCATGATGCGGCTTCTACCGCATGTGCCGTGATGTAGTGATCCGGGTTTTCTTCATAGTGACCCCATGGATCAAAAGTTATAACTGTATCTACCTTTAAAAATCTAAATAGAGTAATAAGGCGATGGCGTATTTCAGTAAGTTGAGAGTGTTCTAGATAATGGTTTTTATAATCAAGACTGTAAAGTTTCTCTAACTTCAAATAATCGGTGACGTCTTGAGTTTCTTTTGAAATACGATAAATAGTCTCAGCAAAAGATAAATCATAAGAGTCCATCTCGTCATTGGTAGTTTTTATAAAATAACCTTTGTAGCCTTCAGAGATTAACTTCATCGCAGTTCCACCAGCAAAAATAGCTAGGTCATCTGAGTGAGCAAAGACCGCCGCAAAAACTCTTCCAGTATTGGTTGGAGAAGCGCCCCATGTTTCTACAAAAACTTTAGATTCGTGCGACATCCAGATCCAATCTTCCTAGAAGAAAGAGGTGGTGAAGGTATCGCATTCTTGTTTGTATTGAAATGGCTACTCCTCAGTAGCATTTTGAGTTACTTAAACCTAAGTTTTTATCCCAACAGCCGGTTAGGTAACGGAATAGATGCTAAACAAATGTGCAATCAGTATTGACTTAGGCTCGGCCGTCTATAAGACTCGCACTCCAACGTACTAGGCGTTGGAAAAAAGCAAGGAAGGTATTAGATGAAAAAGCGTCATTTATTTACCATGGCAGTAGCAGTTTCATCGCTAATTGTCACAACAGTAGTGAGCGTTCCAAGCGCAAATGCGACGCAAGGAACTCTGAAAGAGATCTTATCTCGTGGCAAACTTATCGTTGGTACGGGTAGCGGTAACCCTCCCTTCCATTTCCTTGATACATCAGGAAAGCTTGTTGGAATGGATGTTGATATTGCAAAAGCCATAGCTAAGGGACTTTTCAACGATGAAACTAAAGTTGAGTTTGTTCAACAAGCTTCTGATTCACGAATCCCAAATATAGTTTCAGGAAAAGTTGACATAACATGTCAATTCATGACTGTGACCGCAGGACGTGCGCAACAGGTTGCATTTACAGACCCTTACTACCGTGAAGGTGTTGGCTTGCTTTTGAAAAAAGGCGGAAAATATAAGAATTACGCCGCCCTTCTAAAAGCTGGCAGTGCAGCAAGAATCTCAATTCTACAAAACGTAACTGCTGATGAATATGTAAAGAAGGCTCTGCCAAAAGCTAAGGTATTGCAATATGCAGAAACAGCATTGATTTACACTGCTGTTGATGCAAACCGTGCCGATGCTGCTGCTGCTGACCAATCTGCAATTGCTTGGCTAGTTGCTAACAATCCAACAAAATATGTGGATTCAGGTTATGGTTGGATGCCACAGACTTACTCTTGCGCTCTAAAGCAAGGTGACCAGGTCTGGCTAAACTTCGTAAACCAGGTTCTAAATGAGGCAATGAGCGGTGTTGACTTTGACGCTTATGCAGCTTCATTTAAGAAGTGGTTCGGCGTAACACTACCTCCACCAAAAATCGGTTTCCCTCGCTAGAGATAACCGTAAAGATATAAAAAGAGAAAGGCTACTATTTTGGATTTCTACATAGATTACTCAGTGATTACGCGCAGTTTAGGGATCCTATTTCGTGCATTAGGAATAGATCTTTATATGACGCTTTTTTCAGTAGCGCTGGGAACTCTAATTGGTCTAGTAGTAGCCTTTGCTCTTGTTTCAGAAAGAAAAATATTCCGTGTTTTGTCTAATACATACGTCACGGTAATTCGCAATATACCGCTCTTAATAATTGTTCTTTTCATTTATTTTGGCCTTCCTGATGTTGGATTTGTTTTTAGTGAAATCCCTTCATTCATTTTTGCCTTGACCATCTATGCCGGCGCATATATTGCTGAAGTTTTTAGGGGAGGAATTCTTGCCATACCTAAAGGTGTGGGCGAAGCAGGCATGGCGATTGGTATGTCAAATTTGCAAATTATCGTCTTTATTAAAATACCGATTTTATTTAGATCTACAATGCCGGCTTTAAGCAGCACCTACATCTCGTTATTTAAAGATGCATCGATAGCTGCGATCATATCTGTACCTGAGTTAACATTTCATATTCGTAAAATCAATCTTGAGACTTTCCGTACGATTGAAGCATGGTCAACTGCCACCGTGTTCTATGTAATTTCGTGCTTCATTATCGCCTACTTATTGCGACGTGTTGAACGCCGCGTAGCAATCCCAAAATAGGAGTAAAGAACTTATGAGTACTGGTTTCTTCAATGAACTTTGGGTAAGTAAAATGATGATCTTTCGCGGAATATATTGGTGCATTTTCGTTTCATTTACTGCGATCCTAATCGGAACCATTATCGGAGTCTTTGTTGGGTTGGCACTTACCTACGGAAATGCATTCACTAGATTTCTTGCACGGGTATATGTAGATGTCATTAGGGGCATACCTGTTCTGGTCTTAATCCTTACAATTTATTTTGTATTGCCCGTGATCAAAATAAATTTCACCGCCTTGCAGGCCGGAATAATGTCACTTGCCATCTTTAGTTCTGCCCAAGTGGCCGAAATGTTGCGTGGTGGACTTCAAAATATACCGAAAGGGCAAACTGAGGCCGCAAAAGCCGTTGGGCTAGGTTTTTCCCAGACATTCGTTTTTGTATCTTTACCACAGGCCCTTCGACAAGTTCTTCCAACTTGGGTGAATACGGCTGTTGAAACAGTTAAAGGGTCGACCTTAATCTCCTTAATCGGGGTCGTAGAAATTACATTAGTGATGCAGCAAATAATTGGGCGTAACTTCCTAACTATGCAGTTCTATGCCCTAGCTGGATTAATTTATTTTCTAATATGTTTCTCAATCGAGCGTGCTGGAAAGTATGTTGAAAAAAAGGTAGCAATCAAATGAGGAGAAAAAATGACTGAACGTGTCCTAGAAATATCAAAGCTACACAAAGCGTACGGGGACCATAAGGTTCTAAACGGTGTTGATTTGGATTTAAATGCAGGCGATGTTATCTCCATCATTGGCTCAAGTGGATCTGGTAAGACAACGTTGCTTCGCTGCGTAAACCTTCTAGAAGAGTTTCAAGAAGGAGTTATCAAAATTGATGGCCGAGAAATCGGATATACAGATTCAAAAGGCAAGCGCACGAAAGTAAATAATAAACAAGTTACAAAAGATAGAGCATTAACTGGAATGGTTTTTCAATCATTTAATCTTTTCCCCCACTTATCGGCTGCAGAAAACATCATGCTTGCCTTACGCAAAGTTCAAAAGAAATCAAAGAATGAATCCGCTGAAATTGCTCAACATTGGCTAGAGCGGGTGGGACTTCCTGACAGAGGAGCTTCTTTCCCGGGCCAACTTTCAGGTGGGCAACAACAGCGAGTAGCAATTGCCCGTGCTATCGCAATGAACCCAAAGTTAATGCTTTTTGATGAGGTGACCTCAGCTCTTGATCCTGAATTGATTAATGAAGTTCTTGATGTAATCAAATCCTTGGCGGTAGAAGGAATGACCATGCTTATCGTCACGCACGAAATGCGATTTGCTTATGAAGTTTCTAAAAAAGTTATCTTCATGAATGAAGGAGTAATTGGTGAGCAAGGTACGCCTGATGAAATCTTCAAGAATGCTTCCACTGAAAGGTTAACTGCATTTTTGAAAAATACTAGGTTTTAAATTATTCAAAACAATTCAAAATCACTCAAGGTAATTTAGGAGCAAAATGGCTTTTTACGAATCACTTGGGGTGGCTAAACGAATTAACGCTGCCGCTTACTACACCGCTCTTGGCGGATCACTAATGAGCGCCGAAGTTGTTGCTGCAATGAATGATGCTTCAAAATCATTTATTTCAATGCATGAACTACAACTCAAGGCTGGCGCAAAGATTGCAAAGTTAACAAAGAATGAAGGCGCCTACATAACTACTGGTGCCGCTGCCGCAATCGCTCTATCCATTCTTGCCTTTAGAACTAAGGGTGATATTCCTGAAATTCAAAAAATTATTAATGGAACGGCGGGGCCTTCTGAGATCATCATTCAATGCGGACACCGAATTCCTTATGATCCAGCGATCCGACTAGCAGGCTCAACTATCGTAGTTGTAGGAAATGCTATTCAAACATTTGAGTACGAACTTGAATCAGCAATTAATAGCAATACAACTGCTATTTTCTTTGTTGCGGGAGCTCATCTTGCAACGCCTACTCTACCTCTAGAGACTGTTGTAAGAATTGCGCGTAAACATAAAGTGCCAGTAGTTGTTGATGCTGCTGCGCAACTTCCTCCTTTATCAAATCTTTGGCACTTCACTAAAGATTGTGGAGCCGACTTAGTTATTTTCAGTGGTGGAAAAACTTTAAAAGGACCAGCATCAACTGGTTTAATTTTAGGCAAGTCACTCTGGATTGATGCGATACGAGCTAACGGCTCACCTTTTCAACGTCTTGCTCGAGCGTTCAAAGTTGGTAAAGAAGAAATTGCAGGAATTGTTACCGCGGTAGAACAATATGTAAATCTTGATCATGCAGCAGAGTTTGAATATTGGGAAAGAACTACCAATATGTGGGTTGATGAACTATCAAGTATTCCAAAAATAAAAGTAATTAAAGAAGATCTCAATGAGGCTGGGCAACCGATACCTCGAGTCGGAATCCATTTTTCGAGCGACATTGCTTTAGAAGTTATCGCAGTATTACAAGAACTTGATCCGATTGTTGAGGTCGTGCATAACTATCGCAACACAATTTGGATTGGTGCAGATGGATTACAAAAAGGTGAAGAAAAGTTAGTCACACAACAGGTAAAAAAGGCACTTGCTAAATTAAATTTATAAATTAATGGTGGCGGGTGAAGGATTTGAACCTTCGAAGGCAGAGCCGGCGGATTTACAGTCCGCTCCCATTGGCCGCTCGGGCAACCCGCCAAGGATTGTTAAGCGCGGTGAAGTGTAAAGCCTTTACACACACATTGCCAAAAGTAAATTATTTATCGCTATATCTTGCAATAAACCGCACATGATCAGGCTCTAGCTCTGAAAGTGTTCGAGCGCCTAATAATTTCATTGTGCGCACCATCTGTGTCTTTAATATTTCTAAGGAGCGATCCACGCCTGGTTTACCACCAGCCATCAAGCCATATAAATATGCCCGGCCAATCCAAGTAAATTTTGCTCCAGTGGCAACTGCAGCAATGACATCTGCGCCATGCATAATTCCGGTATCAATATGAACCTCTGCTTTTGTACCAATTACTTTCACAACCTCTGGCAATAAATGAAATGGGACTGGGGCTCGATCTAATTGTCGCCCACCGTGATTTGAAAGAATTATTGCATCAGCGCCAGCTTCAACAGATTTCACTGCATCATCAACATTTTGAATACCTTTAACAACCAGATTGCCCTGCCACTGACTACGAATCCATTTTAAATCTTCATAAGTAACAGTTGGGTCAAACATCAAATCAAGAAGCTCGGCAACAGTTCCATTCCAGCTATCTAGTGAGGCAAATTTAAGTGGATCAGTTGTTAAGAAATTTAGCCACCAAGCCGGCCGCGGGATTGCATTCAGAATTGTCTTTGAGGTTAGTGATGGTGGAATTGTCATACCATTTCTAACATCTCGTAATCGGGCGCCAGCAACTGGCACATCAACTGTTAAGACCAAAGTATCAAAGCCAGCTTTGCTAGCACGGTCAACCAATGCCATGCTGCGCTGGCGATCCTTCCACATATAAAGTTGAAACCAATTACGACCATTTGGTGCAACTTTGGCGACATCTTCAATAGAGCGAGTTCCCATTGTTGAGAGTGTGTAAGGGATACCAGCATCACTTGCAGCGCACGCACCGGCGTACTCGCCTTCAGTCTGCATCATTCGCGTGAAGCCTGTTGGTGCAATTCCAATTGGCATACTCATTGTCTTACCAAGCATGCTCACCGTTAAATCAATATCTTTAACATTTCGCAAGATTCGTGGTGAGAACTCTAATTTTTCAAACGCATCCCTTGCTCTAATTAAGGAGCTTTCAGAATCTGCTGCGCCCTCTGTGTAATCAAATGGTGCTTTGGGTGTTCGCCGCTTTGCAATACTTCTAAGATCATAAATAGTTAATGCTCGCGCGAGTCTGCGCTTTCGGGCATTAAAAATTGGTTTTCGGAATCTAAGTAATTGAAGAAGATCCTTCGGGCTAGGAAACCGCCGTCTAACTTTAGGAGCTGCCATGTTTTCTCGCCTCGATTAAGCATCTACTTACTTTGATAGTAAAGTATAAACATGGCTGACAGTAGTTTTGACATCGTCTCAAAAATTGATCATATGGAGGTCGATAACGCTTTCAACCAATGCGATCGAGAGCTTGCCACCCGCTTTGACTTTAAGAATACCGGCACAAAAATTGAAAAAATTGCAGAAAAAATCATGATTGAGTCAGACACCGAGGAGCGCGCCAAAGCCGCCCTTGAGGTACTTAAAGAGAAGTTAATTAAGCGCAATGTCTCTCTAAAGCACTTAGACACTGGTGAACCAGCATTAAGTGGAAAAACATATCGGATTAACTCAACATTTAAAGAGGGCATAACAACTGAGAATGCTAAAAAGATTGCAAAATTTTTAAAGGATGATGGCCCAAAAACTTTAAAGACTCAAATCCAAGGCGAAGAGTTAAGAGTTTCCAGTAAAAGCCGCGATGATCTGCAAGAGGCGATTGCACTAGTTAAAAATAAGGGCTGGGATTTCGCCGTTCAGTTCACGAATTTTAGATAGTTATATAGATACCTAAATTGAATAAACTCGGCAGCGGAATCTCATACGGTGTAGGCGCTTACGCAATTTGGGGTTTATTACCTATTTACTGGCGGGCATTAAGTAGAGCCTCCGCTTATGAAATCTTGGCGCACCGAGCTATTTGGTCATTGTTTGCTTGCTACCTCTTCTTAATCTATCAAAAACAATTAAAAGAGGTCTTTGCTCTAATCAAAAATCTGCGAAGCTTCTCTTTACTTGCACTTACCTCTCTCCTGCTTTCGATAAATTGGGGAATTTATATTTGGGCAGTAAGTGTTGACCGGGTTGTTGAGGCCGCACTTGGCTATTACATAACACCACTAGTTGCAGTGACCTTCGGTGTGTTTGTTTTAAAGGAGCACTTGCGAAGATTGCAGATTATTTCGGTAGCACTTGCCACGGTTGGAGTTGTGGTTCTAACTGTTGCATACGGGCATCTACCACTAGTTGCCATTGGATTAGCGGTCAGTTGGGGTTCCTATAGTTTGATAAAGAAACAATTAAATGTAGGCGCACTGCAAGCTTTATCGGTTGAGACAATGGTCGCCTTTATTCCTAACTTTGCCTATTTAACTTATTTAATGAATCAAAACAAAGCCGAGTTTGGGCAAGATCTAACCTTTTCACTCGCTTTAATTTCAGCGGGAGTATTTACGGTGATTCCATTACTTATGTTTAATGCAGCAACTATTCGCTTGCCACTTACTATCACTGGTTTACTACAGTACATAACGCCAACAATTATGTTCCTAGTTGGAATTATCGTCTTTCATGAAGAGCTGCAACTATCAAAATTAATTGGATTTTTATTTATCTGGGGAGCACTCGCCTTTTTAGGAACCGATATGGTTAAATCAGGCAGATCTACTAATCAAAGCGGTAATTAAATTAGCAAGTGCATCTTTAGCTGCCCCGGCTGGTAATTGCGAAAGTATTTCATCGGCCTCATCTGCAATTTTGCGTAAATAAGCTTTTACCTCTTGTACTGATTTGTGGTTTCGCAGCTCATCAATTGTTTTAGCAATTTCACCATCGGTGATTGGTTTTTTTAGTCGCTCAATTAAATCGGCATCTTTCGGGTCAGTTGAATTCATCGCATAAAGAGTGACAAGTGTCGGCACGCCCTCTTTTAAGTCAGTGCCAGGTGTTTTTCCAGATTCTGTGGAATTACTCTGCACATCAAGTAAATCATCAGCAATTTGAAATGCGATACCAACTTTTTCACCAAACTGAGTTAGTAGCTCAATCACTTTTTGGTCGGCGCCAGAGAGTAGTGCACCAAATCTGGCACTTGTTGCAATTAGCGAGGCGGTCTTATCACTTACAACATTTAAGTAATGATCAATCGCGCTTACGCCAGTTGAACTGCCTTGGGTTTCATTAATTTGGCCAATTACTAATCTTTCAAATGTTTTTGCTTGCAGGCGAACCGCCTCCGGGCCAAGATCTGCCAATAAATCTGATGCTTTAGCAAAAAGATAATCTCCAGTAAGGATTGCTACTGAATTTCCCCAACGATTATTAGCACTTTCCACACCGCGCCTAAGCGGTGCCTCATCCATAACATCATCATGATACAAAGTTGCTAGGTGGGTTAGCTCGCACACAACTGCAGCTTCAATTATGCCAAACTTACTTGGGTCACCAAATTGGGCAGAGATTAAAGTTAAAAGTGGTCGAAGTCTTTTTCCGCCGGCTTGCACTAAATGTCTTGATGTTTCAACAACCAGTGGGTAATCGCCCTCAATGTGGCTACGCAGTAAAGATTCAACTTTTTGCATATCAGCAAGAAGTTTTACCTCTAGCTGACTATCTATATTTGGTACGCCCAGTGGTGACATTTACTTTATAAAGTTAGCAAAGGAGGTTGCAGAATTTAACAGCAGTGAAGGTGCTAAGCCCAGTACTACCGAGCTGACCATTGCAGTTGAAATAGCAATCCGGCTTTTAACAGTTGGAATAATGATTGAAACCGAGTCATTTTGTGGATCTGAGAAGAACATCATGATGATTACACGAATATAGAAGAAAGCGGCAATCGCACTTGATAAGACGCCAACGACTACCAATCCAATACTTCCACTTTGGTAGGCGGCTGAAAATATTGCAAACTTTCCAACAAATCCGCTAGTTAATGGAATTCCCGCAAAGGTCAGTAGTAAAAATGCAAATGATCCGGCAATTAATGGTGAACGCTTACCCAATCCAACCCAATGATTTAAATCAGTTACTTCACCAGCTGAATCTCTAATCAATGAAATCAAGCCAAAGGCGGCGATGGTTGCCATGCCATATGCAAATAGGTAAAACAGTGATGCTGCTAAAGCATCCTTGTTTAATGCAACAATTCCAGAGAGTAAAAATCCAGCATGTGCAATTGATGAGTACGCCAACATTCGTTTGATATCACGTTGTGCAATTGCGACAACGGAGCCAAGGATCATTGTGATTATTGCAATCGTTGTAATTATTGGTCGCCATTCGGTGTAGACACCAGCAAAGCCAACGTAGAAGATTCGCAAGATTGCGCCGAAAGCTGCAACCTTTGTGCATGCTGCCATAAACCCAGTTATTGGTGTTGGTGCACCTTGATAAACATCGGGTGTCCAAGCATGAAATGGCGCTGCGCTAATTTTAAAGAGTAAGCCAACTGATATAAAAATAATTCCAAGCAATACAAAAATATCATTACCCGCACTTGCAGCAATTGCTTGTGCGATTCCACTAATGGAGAGTGTGCCGGAAAACCCGTATAAGAATGCTGCACCAAATAGGAAAAATGCAGATGAATAAGCACCTAGTAAAAAGTACTTAAGCGCAGCCTCTTGTGAAAGCAATCTGCGGCGCCTAGATAAACCAGCTAACAAGTAAAGTGGAAGAGAAAATACTTCGAGTGCCACAAATAAAGTGAGCAGATCATTTGCCACCGGAAAGAGCATCATGCCCGCTACTGCAAATAAAAATAATGGGAAGATCTCTGTTTGCTGATCACCAGTTTTAGTTGCCTCTGCCTCTTCAATTGAACCTGGAATAGCTGAGGCTTTTGAAACAAAATTGTCTTGATCAGCAACTAGTAAGAGCGCAACAATCGACAAAATTAGAATTGTGCCTTGTAGAAATATGCCAGCTCTATCTATAACAACGGAGCCGACCGCAGCCGTCGTAGAAAATTGATCACGAATTCGCCAAAGTTGAATAAGTGCCAGGAATAGTGCACCGAGGGATAATGTTAATTGAATCGCTGCGCGGTGAGCTCTGCCAACAAATGCTTCAACTAACACGCCAATTACGGCGCTAGCAAGCACGATAAGCATCGGCGCCAGCAATGAATAGATTAATGAAGGTGCGGTTAACATTATTTACCTACCTTAGCTGCTGGATCGGTAAAGCCTGCCGTTACAACTACTTTTTCAGCAGATGGATTAATTAAGTCCAGAACTGGTTTTGGATAAAAGCCCATTGCAATAATTACTGCAATAACTGGAGCGATAGCTAATTTCTCACGTAGCGAAAGATCAGCCATGCCTTCATTACCTGGCGTTATTGGACCGTGCAAAGTTTTTTGAATTGGAATTAAAATATATAAAGCAGCTAAGACAATACCGAAGGTTCCGATAATCGCTGCAACTGGATAACGGGTATATGTGCCAACTAAGACTAAGAACTCACTAACGAAGCTAGATAAACCAGGCAGTGCTAGTGATGACATACCTGCGATGAAAAATAGCCAAGCCATTACTGGGGTTACGCGTTGTAAGCCGCCAAAATCTGCGATGGTTGATGAGCCTCTACGTTTAATCATCCAGCCTGCAATTAAGAATAAGGCGGCGGTAGAAAAACCATGATTTACCATGTAAAGAGTGGCACCTGACATTGCTTGTGAGGTCATCGCAAAAATTCCCATGGTTATAAACCCAAAGTGGGAAATAGAGGTGAATGCGATTAATCCCTTTATATCTCTTTGCCCAATCGCCATAAACGCACCGTATAGGATGGAAATTACGGCAAGTGTAATTATGTAAGGCGTAAATGTTTTGCTGGCATCTGGAAATAATGCAATACAAAATCTGATCATTCCGTAGGTACCAACTTTGTCTAGAACACCAAGTAATAACACTGAAGTACCAGGTGTTGCTGATTTTGCTGCATCTGGTAACCAAGTGTGAAACGGTACCAATGGTGCTTTTATTGCAAATGCAATAAAGAACCCTAAGAATAAAAAGTTCTCAGTTGTGTCATCAATTTGTAGTTTTGCTAGCTCAGTTAAATCAAAGGTGGCCCCAATTTGATTGCCAGCGATTACATAAATACCAATGATTGAGGCGAGCATTAATAAGCCACCAAATAAGCTATATAGCAAGAACTTAACTGCAGCAGCAGATTTCTCACCTGAACCGTATCCACCAATTAAGAAGTAGATCGGAATTAGCATCGCTTCAAAAAATACATAAAATAAAAACAGATCAGTTGCAGCGAATACACCGATCATCATTGTCTCTAGGACCAATATCAAAATATAGAAAACCTTGCTTCCCCAGCGGCCTACATCTGATTCATGCCAGGTCGCCAAAATTACGATCGGAACTAAAATCGTTGAAAGCAAAATTAGAACTAATGAGATGCCATCAATTCCAACTGCATAATTAATGTTAAAAGCTGAGATCCATGGGGTGGACTGAGTAAATTGGAATCCAGTTTGAGCGCGATCAAAACCAGTTGCAAGCAATAAAGAGGCAAGTGCAATCAGAGTGGTAGCAACAAAAGCAACCTTCTTAATTAACTCCTGATTAGTCTTTGGTAAAAAGGCAATTACCAGAGCGGTGATTAATGGCAAGACTCCGATTGTGGTTAGTAAATTCATGATGTCATCAACCAAACTGTTATTAATAAGGAGAGAACGCCAACGACCATCATTAAGGCGTAACTACGGACATAGCCATTTTGTAATTTACGCAGAGATTGTCCGGCGCCAACTGAGATTGCGCCAACTAATCTCACTAAACCATCTAAGGCAATGTAATCAAAGTTCAATAATTTCTTAACTAATAATTGGCCAGGGCGCATGAAAACCCTCTCGTTGAAATCATCTTGGAAGAGGTCGCGACGAGCTGCCTTAGTCAAAGCATTTACTTTCACTGGTGCTTCACTAGATATCTCACCGCGGTACTTAGCAATTGCAATTGAAACACCAATAATTACAGCAGTTACGGCAAGTACTGAAACCACAATTGGCTTTAAGAACTCCTCTAAGTGCTGCTCACCGGCTGGATTTACAATTGGTTTTAACCAATACTCTAATGAGTGATTGCGATAGAACAAGAAACCAGAAATGACTGATCCAACTGAAAGTAATGAGATTGGAATTAGCATTAATGCTGGACTCTCATGTGGTTCATCTTTATGGCCCCAACGTTCATTACCAAAGAAGGTCATGATGACAACTCGAGTCATATAAAAAGCTGTGATAGTTGCACCTAATAATGTGGCGCCACCCAATAAAACGCCCTTTAAGCCACCGGCATTAAAGGCGGTCTCAATAATTTTATCCTTTGAATAAAAGCCAGCAAATGGCGGGACGCCAATGATTGCGAGATAACCTAGACCAAATGTAATAAAAGTAAATGGCATGTACTTTCCAATACCACCGTACTTGCGCATGTTTACTTCATCCTTCATGCCGTGCATAACTGAACCAGCACCTAAGAACATGCTCGCTTTAAAGAAACCATGAGTTAGTAAATGCATAATTGCAAATGCATATCCAATTGGGCCTAAGCCAGTAGCTAATATCATGTATCCAATTTGTGACATCGTTGAAGCAGCAAGTGCCTTCTTAATATCATCTTTTGCCATTCCAATTACTGCGCCAAATAACAGCGTGATTACACCAACTACTATTACTGCGAGCTGCGCAGTTGGCGCGGCATCAAAAACAAAGTTTGAGCGAGTAATTAAGTAAACGCCGGCGGTTACCATTGTTGCGGCGTGAATTAACGCAGAGACTGGCGTTGGTCCAGCCATTGCATCACCAAGCCATGATTGCAATGGGAACTGCGCAGATTTTCCAACTGCGGCAAGTAATAACATCAAAGCTATTGCAGTCATTGAAGCAGTTGATGCTTGATCAGCCTGCTCTTCGATTCCCTTAAATGTCACATCACCAAATGTTGCAAAAGCGATCATGATTGCTAGTGATAAACCAACGTCGCCCACACGGTTGGCAATAAAAGCTTTCTTTGCTGCTGTTGCATATGCCGGTTTCTCATTCCAAAAACCAATTAATAGGTATGAGGCAAGTCCCACACCCTCCCAACCAACATAAAGATTTAAGTAAGAGTCACCTAATACCAGCAGCAACATCGCTGCAATAAAGAGGTTTAAATAAGCAAAAAACCTGCGGCGATCGCGATCATGTGACATATAAGCGATTGAATAAACATGAATCAGGGTGCCAACACCGGTGATCAGCAGTACAAAGCAGATCGAAAGTTGATCTAGCAATAACGATGCATCAACCTGGAAATCTCCAACTGAGATCCATGTGAAAACTTTTTGCGTAACTGGCCTAGCCGAAACATCTCGATTTTGCATTGCAAAGAATTCAACGACTCCAATTGCAAAGGCAGAGGCTGAGACAGTTGTTGCAAATAGATGCCCCCAAGCATTCGCTCGCTTACCAGCTAGAAGTAAGAGCGCTGAAGAAAGTAATGGGAGCGCAATTAGCCAAACTAGATTACTTGAAGTTGTCATCACTACCGCTTCAACAAACTTGCATCATCAACTGATGCCGATCTGCGAGATCGATAAATTGTTACGATAATTGCAAGCCCCACTACGACTTCGCAGGCTGCAACAACCATGGTGAAAAAAGCGACAACTTGGCCCTCTAAATTACCGTTAATTCTGGCAAAGGTAACAAAGGCTAGATTTGCAGCATTTAGCATTAATTCAATACACATAAAGACAACAATTGCATTTCTTCTTACGACCACACCAACGGCGCCGATCGTAAACAAAATTGCGGAGAGGTATAAGTAATTAGCAATACTCATTTACTCCTCCTCTTTTTCTGGTTTCATTTCAAACTTCTTGCTCTCCATCATGTCACCGCGAGCTTCTAGCACTCCAGAAATTGAAGAAGGTGCTGCCTTACCATCTGGCAACATCGCTGGAACATCAACTGCGTTATGTAATGCATAAACACCAGAACCAGGTAATCCAGCCGCTTCTGCTAGAGAAGACTTACGAAATCTTGCAATCGATTGATCACGCTGCGCGAAATTAGATTTAACTCGCTGGCTATGCGCCAACACCATTGCACCAAGTGCTGCGGTAATTAATAAAGCTGAAACTACCTCAAAGGCCCAGACATACTTAGTAAATAGTAAAGCTGCTAAACCAAAGGCATTTCCTTCACGATTAGCACCAGCTAAACCAATTGCATCTCTACTCATTGTTGCTCGAGCAATTAATGAAGTTAGTAAGCCACCAATTCCAATTGCAGCTGTGATTGCAATTGGTCGTAAACCTTTAATGTTTTCAGTTAATGAATCACTTGATTCCACGCCAACTAACATCAAAATAAATAGGAAGAGCATCATTACGGCGCCGGTATAGACCACGATTTGTACGATTCCTAAAAATAGCGCCTCTTGGGCGATGTAGAAAATTGCTAATGAAATCATCACCCAGGCAAGTAATAATGCAGAGTGCACCGCTTTTTTTACCAACAACATTCCTAGGGCTGCTAATACTGAGATTGGCGCTAGAAACCAGAACAACACCGCTTCAGGTGTTTGAGTAGTTCCTATTTCAAGTGCTGAATTAATCAACTTTTATCTCACCTTGCGAAGGATGTGCATGAGGAACTTCACCACGATAATAATTAGCATCCGTTGTATTCGGATACATCGGATGTGGGGCTGGGACCATGCCAGCGCGTAATGGTCCTAACAAATCATCTTTTTCAAAGATTAATTTCTCACGGGTGTTATCAGCTAACTCATACTCATTTGTCATAGTTAGCGCGCGGGTTGGGCAGGCTTCAATACATAGGCCACAAAAAACACAACGTAGATAATTGATTTGGTAAACCTTGCCGTAGCGCTCACCTGGTGAGAATTGCTCACCTTCTTTATTATCGGCACCTTCAACGTAGATCGCGTCCGCTGGACATGCCCAAGCACAAAGTTCACAACCAATACATTTTTCTAATCCATCTGGGTGACGATTTAATTGGTGGCGACCATGAAAACGCGGAGCAGTTGGCTCTTTCACTTCTGGGTATTGAACTGTATTTACTTTTTTAAACATCGCAGAAAAAGTTACCCAAAATCCAAGCAATTGTTTAAAGAAGGTGGCTGGCTCAGTGTTAGTAATTGGCAACTTAGCTTCATTTGCCTTACCTAAACCATTTTCACGGGGGCGCGGCATTAATTCATCAGCCATTTAATTGCTCCGTTCTTGAGTTTGGAATTGCTGGAACTGGAAAATCAGGTTCAGGTGAATCAGTCGCAACAGATTGCGCCTTTAACTTAACTCTTGAATTTTCTACAGCAGATGAGATCGCAAAGTAAATCAAAACAACTGCAGAAGTAAAGGAGATGATTAAGTATCTAGGTGAGCCTTGCTGGGTCATTACGCGAAGTGTTGCTACCACCATAATCCACGCAAGTGAGACTGGAATCAAAACTTTCCAACCAAACTTCATAAATTGGTCATACCGCAGGCGAGGTAATGTGCCACGCAGCCAAACAAAGATAAAGAAGAAGAAGAGAACTTTGGCAAAGAACCAAACCACAGTGAACCAGCCACCAAGCCACTGCTCCGTAAAGCCAAGTCCAGGAAGTGCGTGGTAGCCACCTAAGAATAAGGTGGTGGCAAGTGCTGAAACAGCAATGATGTTTACATACTCAGCTAGGAAAAATAATGCGAACTTTAACGATGAGTACTCAGTATGGAAGCCACCAACTAATTCACCTTCAGCTTCAGCTAAATCAAATGGCGCTCGGTTTGTTTCACCAACCATGGAGATTGCATAAATAATGAAGGATGGAAACAGAATGACGGCATACCAATATTGATTTTGGGCTTCAACAATCTCAGAGGTGGACATTGAACCGGCGTAGATAAATACTGCAACTAAGGAAAGTCCCATTGCAATCTCATAAGAGATTACTTGCGCTGATGAGCGCAATCCACCAAGTAGTGGATAGGTTGAACCGGATGACCAGCCAGCAAGGACGATTCCATAAACTCCGACCGATGCAATAGCAAGAACGTATAAAACTCCAACTGGTAGATCAGTTAACTGCAGAGCGGTTTGATAACCAAAAAATGTTACTTCACCAGACATTGGAATTACTGCAAAGGCCATAAAGCAGGCGGTCACGCTAATAATTGGTGCAATCACAAAGACAATTCGATCTGCTGCTTTTGGAATTAGATCCTCTTTTAATGCCAGCTTTATGCCATCAACTAAACCTTGCAATAGACCAAACTTGCCAACTCGGTTGGGTCCAAGGCGCATCTGCATGCGAGCAACGATTCGACGCTCTCCCCATACCGCCATAATTGTTAAAACAACACAAGCGGCAAAAATAATCAAGCTTTTTAAGGCGATGATCCAACCAGGATCTTGGGCAATTAATTCTGCATTGCTCATGCTTTGCCCACCTTCACAAGAGAGTTACCAACCGTACCAAGTACTTTGATTAATTGACTGTTAGCTGAGTTTCGCGGAAGCCAAATGCTTTGATCATCAATGTCAGCAATTGTGCAAGGTAATGTGATTGCTCCATATGAATTAGAGACACGAATTAAATCACCAGATTTAACTGCTAACTTATCAGCTCGTGTCTTTGAAATAACTGCTGTTGTGGCTCGCGCAGTTCCAGCCAAATTATCTTCACCCTCTTGTAATGAACCTTTATCTAATAAATTACGCCAAGATGAAAGAACTGCTTCATCGGCAGATGCTGTTATTGGCGCTGCTGGTGAAATTATTTTCATACCTGCTGCCGTGCCATCCCACATTCCTAATGCTGCAATCTCTTTTCGAGCTGCTTTTACAGAAGGTAAATTAATTGGTGCACCCATCTCATCCGCCAACATAGAAAGTATTCGAAGGTCGCTGCGATTTAGTGACTCAACTGCAGCTTCAAACTCGCGCACTTTGCCTTGCCAATCCATAAATGAGCCGCTCTTCTCGACGACTGCAGCAACTGGTAAAACAACCTGCGCAATATCAGTGATATCACTTTCGCGGATCTCAAGTGAGACTACAAACTTCTTTGATAACGCTAGTTTTGCATCATTAGAAATATCAAATGGATCAACTCCGCCAACTAGTACTGCTTTTGTATCTGAGTTAATAACCTCATTAATTGATAGGCCAGTCTCACTTGGAATTGATTTAACTCCCCAAGCAGCTGCCAGATCTACTCGCGCAGTTGCATCTGAAACTAAACGAGCACCAGGTAATAAGTTTGGCAGCGCACCAGCTGAGATTGCGCCGGTATCACCAGCGCGACGCGGCACATAAGCCATCTTTGCGCCAGATTTTTTAACTAATTCAATTGCTGCTGATAAGCCGCCAACAGATTCTGCTAATCGCTCACCGACTAACACAAGTGATTTTCCAGTTAGGCCAGCTATTGAATTAATCGCAGCCGCTTCAGAACCTGCAGTAGTTCTAATTACCGTGGCATTTAACTTTTCACTTCCGCGAGAAGTAAAGCTTGAAATAGTTGTTACCTTTAAGGCACGCTTGCGAAATTGCTTGTAAATTCTTAAGTAAATTATTGGTGATTCATCCTCTGGCTCAAAAGCCAACAAAACGATTTGGTCTGCTTTATCAATATCAGCATAAGTTGCTGTGCTATTTAGATTAGCTAAGAAATCCAACTCTTCAGCCGAATTAATTCTGGATCTGAAATCAATGTTATTTGTTTTTAAAGTTACTCGTGCAAATTTACTATATGCATAAGCATCTTCAACAGTTGCCCGGCCGCCAAGAAGTACGCCAACTTTGTCTGTAGTTAAACCTGCAGCTGCTGCGGCAAGTGCTTCGGGCCAAGAGGCAACCTCTAGAACGCCCGCTGCATTTCGAATCATTGGTGATGTAATTCGGTTTTTAATCTCATACTTAAACGCCCAGCGGCCCTTATCGCAATTCCACTCCTCATTAACTGTGGCATCTTCACCAGCTAATCTGCGTAAAGTTTTACCACGCCTTGTATCAGTTCTGATAGCGCAACCTGATGCACAGTGCTCACATGCAGACTCAGTTGAAACTAAATCAAATGGTCTTGCTCGGAAACGGTATGAAGTTCCAGTTAATGCTCCAACTGGACAGATTTGAACTGTGTTGCCAGAGTAATAAGAATTAAATGGTTCATCCTCGTAGATGCCAACTTGTTGCAGTGCGCCTCGTTCATTTAAAGTAATAAATGGATCACCAGCAATTTGCTCAGAGAATCTTGTGCACCGTGCGCAGAGAACACAACGTTCTCTATCTAATAAAACTTGAGAAGAGATAGCAACTGGTTTTTCAAATGTTCGCTTAACACCTTCATAACGAGAGCTTTCACGGCCATTAGACATAGCCTGATTTTGAAGTGGGCACTCACCACCCTTATCGCAAACTGGGCAATCAAGTGGATGGTTAATTAACAATAACTCCATGATTCCCTTTTGTGCTTTATCTGCAACCACAGATGTAAGTTGGGTCTTTACAACCATTCCATTTTCTACTGGGATTGTGCAAGATGCTTGTGGCTTAGGAAATGCTCTGCCATTAATTTCTATATCAACTAAACATTGCCGGCACGCACCAGCTGGATCTAATAATGGGTGATCACAAAAACGTGGAATTTGAATTCCAAGTTTTTCAGCGGCTCGAATTACCAAAGTTCCTTTTGGCACGGTTACATCAAAACCATCAATTACACATGTAATCATCTCTACCGTTACATCTGTACTCATTTAGCACCAACATTTTCAAATAAGGTTGCTGCCGCTGGGTCAAATGGACAACCACCGATAGCTAAGTGATCTAAATACTCTTGGCGGAAATACTTTAATGAAGAGATGATTGGACTTGCTGCGCCATCTGCAAGTGCACAAAATGAGCGGCCCATGATGTTGTCACAAAGATCTAATAACTTATCTAAGTCAGCCTCGGTGCCACGACCTGCCTCTAAATCCTTTAATACTTGTACTAACCACCAAGTGCCCTCACGACATGGTGTGCACTTACCGCAAGATTCATGTTTATAAAACTCAGTCCAACGTAATACCGCGCGGACAATACAAGTAGTTTCATCAAAAATTTGTAGTGCTTTTGTGCCAAGCATTGAGCCGGCTGCTGCTACACCTTCATAATCAAGTGGCACATCCAAATGTTGGTCGGTAAAAATTGGTGTTGATGAACCACCTGGTGTCCAGAATTTAAGTTTGTGGCCCTTGCGAACTCCGCCGGATATTTCAAGCAGCTCTCTTAAAGTAATTCCTAGTGGCGCCTCAAATTGACCTGGGTTGGTGACATGGCCAGAGAGTGAGTAAAGAGTAAAACCTTTGCTCTTCTCAGTACCCATTGCGCTAAACCAAGAGAGTCCATTACTAATGATTGCCGGAACAGATGCAATTGATTCAACATTATTAACCACTGTTGGTTTTGCATACAAACCAGCAATCGCTGGAAATGGTGGGCGTAATCTTGGTTGACCACGGAAGCCCTCTAAAGAATCAAGTAGTGCGGTTTCCTCACCACAGATATATGCACCAGCTCCGACATGTAAAACTAATTCAAGATCAAATCCTTTGCCAAGAATATTTTTTCCTAACAAGCCTGCTGCATATGCATCTTCAATCGCCTGTTGCACGCGTCTAACTACATGTGTTACTTCACCGCGAATATAAATAAAGGCATGGTTGGCACGAATTG
>JBIIXT010000004.1:0-29744 GCA_044347205.1 Candidatus Nanopelagicus sp.
TCGAAGTAGTCCAAGGTCCTAAGGGTCCTCAGGCTGACGCTGTAAATCCTGCTTAAATAACCATTAACTCGAGTTTCTAACTCGAATTATTTAAGGCCTACTAGAAATAGTGGGCCTTACTTTATTTCTACTACTTTTTCGGTGCAGGTGGCACTTCACCGAACTTTAATTTTGCAGCTTTTACCGCATTAGCTGGTGATAAATCCTTGCCACTCTTCCACGCATCCAAATACTTCCACGGTGCAACAACACCTCTTCTAACCCACCAAACAGATTTATCAGTTGGCCATGAGATACCAAAATGTAAATGTGGTTTGGTGCCTCTAGCCGATCCTGTACTGCCGATCTCACCTAATTTGATGCCAGGAGTAACTCGCATTCCAACTACTGTGCCACTTTCAATTTTTGAAAGGTGTGAACCGTAATATCGAACCCCATCATCTCCAATAATTGATACAGCTAAGCCACCTCGATCTTGGCCAAGATTTGTCTTGCCTTTCCATAAATCCTTAGTTAGTACCTCATCAATAACACCAGATGTTGGGGATACAAATGCACAGCCTTTTTTTGCATTGATATCAGTTGCCGCATAATCATGGTGATACTTTCCATATGTAGCAACACAATTCGTAATAGGAAAAACATAATTTGGAGCTGCCCAGGCGTTAGGGCTAAATATCAACAATTGGCTAGGTAAAATTAGCGCAAAAGCCAGCACTCTAATTGATTTCATAGGATGATTATCCTTACCAAATCTAAATCTATCGGGAGGCTAATCTGTGAGTTTGATTAGTACTGCCAAGAAAAAAACTAAGGAAATTCTCCGCCAATCCCAGCGCCAACTGCTAGTTTCCTCCGCTAAAACTAAATCTCGCAATAATGCTGACAAGCCAATTCTGTTAGGTGCTACTAACTCAGCTGGTCAAGCAAATAATTGGGCAATGGCACTTCGCAAGGTGGGGCGAAATGCACAATCACTTCAAATAATAAGTGATGAAAATAGCTCTTGGTTTAGCGCAGATCGCACAATTAATCGCACTCAGTGGAAGTCCCTTGAGTTTCGCAAACAATTATTTAGGCAGATTACTTCACAAAACAGTGGAGTACTTGTTGAATCACTTCGTCCACTCTTTGCACTCAATCAACCCTCTTACTTCAGCGCTAGAGAAGGTTTAAATGATCTGATAGATCTTAAGCGGGCTGGCCTTAAAGTTGCGGTGATCTTCCATGGCAGTGATATCAGAGATCAACTGCATCACGCCAAAATGGAGGAGTTCTCCCCTTATCGAAACCCTATAGATCCAGCTAAGTTTGAAGCCGTTCGTGTTAGGGCTGATCAAACTAGATTACAAGCCCGCAAATTAGATCGCCATAAAGTTAAACAATTTATAACAACTCCAGACCTTTTGCATGAATTACCAGATGCAACTTGGTTGCCAGCAGTAATTGATATTGAAAGGTTTAAAACAAATACATCGACTAAAGGCTCTGCCGGACCACTAAAAGTTTTATTTCTACCGAGCAATGGCTGGCTTAAATCTGAAGGTCTAGTCACGCCGGTGTTAAATGAGCTAGAAAAAGAGGGTGTAATAAAACTCGTGGCAAAAGGCGCAGTAAGTAATTCTGAAATGCCAACTTTGATTGAATCAGCCGATGTTGTAATTGATCGCTTTGATGGGGTTGTAGGAGTTGCATCTATCGAGGCGATGGCAGCTAAACGATTAGTAATTGCCAATGTTGCCCCGTGGATATATAGCAAAGCAGAAGTCACGCCACCAGTAATTCATGCAACTCCAAATACTTTAGCCGAGAAACTTCGTGAGATTGCTAAAGATGATTTTGACTACCAGTTAATCACCGACGCCGGCTTTGAATATGTGAATAAATGGCATGATGGTAAAGAGAGTGCAACCCGTTTAAATCATTGGTTATAAGAGCGTGTAAGGTATGCACTCCCGCTAGTACTGGGGGCGATAGCTCAGTTGGTTAGAGCCCCGGACTCATAATCCGGTCGTCGTAGGTTCGAGCCCTACTCGCCCCACAATTGAATTTAGTGCGAGCTGCCGACGAGAATCGAACTCGCGCCTACAACTTGGTAAAAGTTGAAATGCTTCCATTACACCACAACAGCCGCATCGTAATTCTGTAGTTTTCAGAAGTTAGATTTAATCTCGATTAACTAAGTTGTTGATAAACAGGGCTGTGCATAAAAAAAGACCGATCGATTCGGTCTTTTTTTAGTCAACAGCTCCAAGGCGAATTATTAACTTGTAGGTTACCAGCCCTAAATTCACCATTTCCTTTTTCAAGGCAACGTAATTATGACAGAAAACTCAATTACTCAGAGTAATAAATGTATAGTTTGATCTCTATTCGAAGGGCAAACTGTTGTCGCAATCAAAAATAAACAAATTAGATGGTGGTCTCTCCACCGCCCTTGAATTAAATGGAAATAAGTTAAGCACCTCTCTTTGGACCGGTGAATTAATTCGCACCGCCCCAAATGAAATCACTAAGGCGCACTTAGATTTTATCAATGCAGGCGCGCAAATAATTATTACCTCTTCTTATCAACTTTCTTACATAGGTTGTGAAAATCGTGGTTGGAGCACTTCACAAACTGATGAGGCGCTCTATAAATCCACCCAGCTAGCAATCGATGCAGTTTCCCAATCAAAAAAAGCGGTAAAGGTGGCAGCTTCCGTTGGCCCATATGGCGCAGCCCTCGCTGATGGCTCTGAATACCGTGGCAATTATGGTGTTGGTAAATCTGCATTAAGGGATTTTCATGCCAGGCGAATTGAAGTATTAATTGCCAGTAATCCAGATTATTTAGCACTCGAGACAATGCCTGATACCCAGGAGGTCGAAGTTCTTTTAGATTTACTAAGTGATTGTCCAATTCCATATTGGATTTCCTATTCCTGCAAAGAGGGAAATCAAACTAATGCTGGTCAATCATTTGCAAGCGCTGTAGACCTTGCGCAAAGTGCTATGGCAGTTGGAGTTAACTGCACGGCGCCAGAATTAATTACCGGTTTGCTATCTAGTGCTTCATCGGCTGTGCCATATGTGGTTTATCCAAACTCTGGACGTAGCTGGGATGCGGTAGGAAAAGTATGGATAGGAACTACGCAGGTTGGCTTTGCTGATTCACTTGTTAAAGAGTGGATAGATCAAGGCGCCGAAATCATTGGTGGTTGCTGTGGAATTGGGCCAAAAGAGATTACCTCGCTTAGACTTAGCTAATGAAGAGACAATTTCCTAGATGGAAAAATATAAAGCCACTACTTGGTTGGTCACTTCCAAAATTTCCACTTGAAGACCGCAAATTAAAGCGCGCAGTTAATCTGCAAGAGCTTCGCTTGCTTGCCCGCAAAAGAGTTCCAAAAGCTGTCTTTGATTATGTAGATGGTGGCGCAAATGATGAGATTTCCTACCAAAGATCTGCTGAGACTTTTTCAAAAGTAGAGTTTCACGCTCGCGTATTACGTGATGTTTCCAAGATTGATTTAACTACCAAAATTGCAGGTAAAAATAGCTCCTTACCAATTATTTTTGCACCAACTGGCTATACACGCATGATGAATTACGAAGGTGAGCCAATGGTGGCCCAGGTTTGTGAAGAGAATAATTTGATTTACTCACTTTCAACCATGGGAACTACATCATCACAAGAGATCGCAGATCAAGTTCCAGGCGTTCGTCGCTGGTTCCAGCTTTATTTATGGCGCGATCGCTCTCAATCATTGCAATTTATCTATGGCGCAAAAGAGGCTGGCTTTGAAGGTTTAATCCTTACCGTTGATACCGCAGTAGGTGGCATCAAGTGGCGGGATATGCGAAATGGCTTAACAGTTCCACCAAAAATTACCTTAAAAACTTTCTTAGATATGGCGCTTAAGCCTAAATGGTGGGCAAATTTGCTAACTACTGCCCCACTTGAGTTTGCAACCTTTAGAAACTTTAACAAACCTTTATCTGAGATTGCTGCCACCGTTTTTGACCCAGCAGTTACCTTTGCTGATGTTAAGTGGCTTCGCTCAGTTTGGAAGGGTAAGTTAATTATTAAAGGTATTCAAACAGTTGAAGATGCCAAACAATTAGCCAAAATTGGCGTTGATGCAATCATCCTTTCAAATCATGGTGGTCGTCAGTTAGATAAATCAGTTGTGCCACTTGAGATCTTGCCTGCAGTGCGTAAGGCGGTTGGCAAGAAGGGCAAAGGAACTCAAATTTATATTGATGGCGCAATCATGAGTGGCTCTGATGTTCTAGCATCAATTGCACTGGGCGCAGATGCGGTATTAATCGGTCGTGCCTATCTATATGGCGCTATGGCAGCTGGCAGAGAAGGCGTGCAGAAGGTTGTAGAGACTCTGCGCTTTGAAATGGAAACTGCAATGAAGTTAATGGGCGCACGAAATATCGATGAGTTAACACCGGAGTTTGTAAGTATTCGTAAGTAATTAGGCGTAGCGTGAATGCAGTGCGCCATCGACCATCAGGTCAGCACCAGTCACAAAAGAAGCATCCTTAGATAAAACAAAGATAATTGCGTTTGCTATTTCCTCCGGTGTACCAAAACGACCATTAGGTGCAACAGAGAGTGCATGTGCCTTCTCATCTGGGAAGGTTTCCATATAACTCTTCAATAGGGGCGTTGCAGTTGTTCCAGGTGATACTGAGTTAACTCTAATTCCAAACTTTCCTTCATCTAAAGCTAGGTTGCGAGAAAGGCCAACGATGCCACCTTTGGCTGCTGAGTATGGAAAGAAGTTTGGGCGTGACATACGACCGTGAATAGATGAGATATTTACGATTGAGCCGTACTTTGATTTGCGCATTGCAGGTAGACATAATTTTGCAACATACCAGCTAGATTTTAGATCAAGTGCAAAAAATGAGTTCCATTCCTCTTCTTGATACTCAACTGCATCAGCGTAAGAGTTACGCCCGGCATTTGATACCGCAAGAGTTACATCACCAAAGGAGGCGACTAACTTTGCATATGCTGAACTAAAATTGTCATAATTTGTAACATCTGCCCTTTGGTATTGAACTTGGAAACCCTCTTTAGTTAACTTCTCAACTAAAGCATTTGATTTAGCATCATCAATATCGACAAATGAAACCTTGGCACCCTCTTTAGCACCGCCAATAACAATAGCTTCACCAATACCAGCAGCTCCACCAGTTACAAATAAATGTTCACCTTTTAAAATCATGCTGATCGTGCTCCTAATCCGCCATCGACAGCCCAATCAGAACCACTTATATATGTAGCTTTATCAGAAAGTAAGAATGTAACTACCTTGGCAACCTCATTTGGTTGACCCATTCGGCCCAGTGGTTGAATTGAATTAGCGCGCTCTGTTCTACCGGCTTCAGCGCTTAACCAACCCTTAGTTAGATCGGTAAGAATGTAACCAGGTGAGACTGTATTTACTCTAATCTCATGCTTGCCTTCATCTAAAGCTAAGTTTCTAGTTAAACCTAGAACTGCTGACTTGGCAGCCCCGTATGGGAAAAACCCAGGATAAGTTAACTTTCCGTGAATTGAACCAATATTAACAATTGAACCTTTACCCGCTTTGCGCATTGCAGGAAGAGCTAACTTAGCGGTTAGCCAAACAGGTTTCATATCTACTGCAAAGAAATCTTCCCACTCTTGATCAGTCATAGTTACAGGATCTGCATGTGAGTTAACTCCGGCATTATTTACAACTCCGGTTACTTCGCCAAAGGTTGAAACAGCCTCCGAGAATGCCTTGGAAAGTTGGGCAAAACTGGCAACACTTGCCTCAATAAACTTAACTGATTTACCAAGCTCACTAGCTAGTTTTTCACCAGCGCTAACATCAATATCAACAAAAGAAACCTTGGCACCTTCTGCTAAGCAATCGCGAACAATTGCTTCACCTATTCCCTTTGCACCACCTGTTACAAAAATATGATGTTCAGTTAATTTCATGAGCGCTAACCTACCTTATTCGCTGCTGAAACTGCGTCCATAAATGCAACTACATTTTCTTTGACTTTCGCTAGCCCACCCTTTGTTAATGGCCCACCTAAGCCAATTAAATTAGCGCCGGCAGCAAACCAATCATCTACTGTGCCTAAAGATATGCCACCTGTTGGACACCACAATTTTCCTGGGTAAGGATCACGTAGCGCCTTTAAATGTGCGGGTCCGTAAGTACTAGCTGGAAATAACTTAAGAATATCGGCGCCAGCTTTTAACGCATTACTTACCTCAGTTGCAGTTGCAATACCTGGCATAGAAACCAAGTTTAAATTTTTCGTGTTATCAATAACCTCTGCATCGGCATTTGGAGAGACAATAAATGCCGCACCAGCCTTCGCACTCTCTTTGACCTCTTTTTTAGTTAGCACCGTTCCAACGCCAACTGTTAGCGCTTTATTGGCAGATAATTTCTCCACAATATTTAGAGCACCCGGTGTTGTTAAAGTAATTTCAATAGCGCGGATTCCAGCATTAACCATGGCCTCTGCCATTGCCTCACCCGTTGCTTGATCGTTTGTGCGAACCAATCCCATAATTTTGTGTTGCAGGAGTGCATCAATTGTTTTCATTAATCACACCTTGCCTTCCCGTTGGTAATCCAGTCCAGTCCCCAAACATACTTGCAACACGAGCACCTGACCTAGTTCCTTGGGCAAGTGCACTTAACTCATCCATGCCACTTAGCAATCCTGCGATTGTGCCACCAGTAAAAGCATCCCCGGAACCAACTGGATCTACCGCAATTACCTTTGGCGGGGTAATTTCACCATACTGGCCATTAATTGAGTAACGAAGAGGTTGATCACCATTTGTCATTACTGCAATTTTGCACCCACGATCGTTAGCATCCTTTAGGACTGACTTAGCATCCTTGCTGCCGAAGACAACTTCATACTCACTCTCACCACCAATTAAGAAATCAACATCTTTGGCAAGTGGCAGTAATGTTTTAGCTGCTTGTTCATCACTCCACAATTTACGCCGCAGGTTTAAATCAAAACTGCTCTTAACCCCTAGCGCCTTTGCTCGATTTAGCGCATGGGCAACCGCTTTTGCACCAGTCTCTGAAATTGCACATGTAATGCCAGTAGTGTGTAGCCAGCGCGCGTTTGAAATCAACTCATCACTTATGTCAGAGACTTCAATAGTTGATGCAGCAGAGCCTTTGCGTAAATAAGTTGTCTCAACTGGTGCATCTTTACCAGGATTTCTAACCATAGCGCCAGTAAAGAATGGAACTCGTTTTACCGCCGAGACATCAACACCTTCTGCAGCTATATCTTTAATCATTACTTCACCTAGTTGATCCTGGCCAAATCTGGAGAAGTAGACAGATTTCATACCAAGTCTTGCAAGTGCTACTGCCACATTTACTTCAGCACCAGCAGTAACTCTTTCATAAAACTTTCCAGTTAAAACCGAATCTGAGTCGGTAGTGATAAACACAGAAAGTGATTCACCGAAGGTGAATAAATCATTTTTCAACTAAGCACCAAACAGATTTGTTTTTTTACCAGTCACTCCTGGATTTGCCGTAAAAATAAAGCCCGCTTCTGGATAAACACTTAGATCCATATCTTCACCAGGATTTCCTACAGCAGTTGTGATGATCAATTGGTCTAAATTCTCCCCAGCAAAACAGCAAGAGGTAACTTTTTGAACCGGCAATTTAATCTCTTCCAATAATTTGCCACTCTTGCCATCAAAGCAGCGAACGCATGAGCCCATCCAAAAAGCCACCCAAACATTGTCATTGCTATCTGAGCACATGCCATCTGGATACCCCATGCCATCTTGTATTTCTACCAAAGTCCGGCGATTACTTATCTGCCCATTATTAAAATCAAATAGCTCAACTTTCATCGACAAAGTATCGATATAAAACATTCGGGATTGATCAACGCTCCAATCCATACCATTTGAAATACCTACTTCACCAAATAATCTTGTTAGCTTTTTGCCATCTTTACTTAAGCGATAAAAAGCACCTTCATTGCTTTGATTCTCATACGCCATTGAACCTAGAAATAACTCGCCATTTGGTGAGACCTTGGCATCATTCCAACGCAAAACATTTTTATCTTTGAAGCCATCAGCATCTTCGCGAGATGGTATGGTGTGTAATTTTCCATCAGCATCTCGCAGCACTGGGCCATTAGCAGTGCCTAGAATTTCACCACCGCTTGTGCGCGGAACCTGAAAGCCCACTGGTTCATCAGTTTTGTATTCACCTATTGCACCCGTTGCAATATCGCGCCATCTAATCCCTTGGCCATAGATATCACACCACTGCACATGATTATTCTTTACACCAGAGGAGGTTGGACCTTCACCTAATTGATTACGGCGATTGTCAAAGACTTCAACCGAAATACTCACTGATTAACCCTTTAGCGAACCGCTTAACATGCCTCTTAGGAAGTATCGGCCCAAGAATATGTAAACGATCAAAACAGGTATCGATACGATTAAGGAAGCTGTCATATGCATTCCATAGTAAATTGCATTTGGAGAGCCGGTTAAAGAGTTTAATGCAGTGGTTGCAACAGCAAGTTTTGGCGAACCACCTGTTAAAAATATCGCAAAGAGGAAGTCGTTCCAAGCCGAGGTGAACTGCCAGATAATCACAACAACGAAGGCTGGAATTGAAAGTGGGAGAATAATTGAGCGATAAATTCTCACCATTGATGCACGATCGACTCGACCGGCCTCAATTAATTCATTTGGGATACTTTCGTAATAGTTGCGGAAAATTAGTGTACAAATTGGAATACCGTAAATCACGTGAGCAAAAACTAGAATGTAGATTGATTGATTAAGCCCAATTGTGTTTGATAGCTTAACTAACGGAATCATGATTGCTTGGTATGGAATGAACATTCCAAATAAAAACAGAGTGAAAATAATGTTTGAGCCACGAAATTTCCACTTAGCAAATACGTAGCCATTAATAGAACCAATTACTGCACTTATCAATGAGGACTGAACCACAAAGAATAGGGTTCGAAGCATTGATTCACTTAAGCCGTTTGGAAAGTAAGCGGCTCCATTCCAGGCGACTGACCATGCACTGAAATCAAGTGGGAATGGTGGTTTGAAAGCATTAATCAGGTAAACATTGTCAACGCCCTTAAAGGAGTTAACTACCATTACATAAATTGGCATAACAACAAGGAACCAAATCAATACCAATGCTATGTATCTAAAGATCAGCCAAAACTTTTCCATACCTGATAATTTACGTTTGGAATTACGAGCAACCTGTTTTCCAGTTACCCGATCAACAATATCTTGAGCCATTAGCGGTAAGCCTCCTGTTTGTTTACATACCTTAAGTACGGAACAACTACTAAGGCCACCATAATGAGAATAAAGACGGAGATAGCAGTTCCTTTAGCTAGATCACCACTATCAAAAGTTGCCTCCCACATATACACGGCAACTACTTGAGTTCCATAAGACTTTCCATTGATTCCAACAATTAAATCAAACATCTTCATTGAGACGTGGCCAAGAATTATAAAAATAGTTAGAACTGTAGGTGTTAATTGAGGAAAGAGAATCTGACGGTAAATCTGGAATTCAGAAGCTCCATCAACTCTGGCCGCTTCGCGCATCTCATCTGGAATTCCACGAAATCCCGCTAAGAATAAAGCCATCACATAACCCGACATTTGCCACACAGCTGGAATCGCCATCGAATACATGGCGCCATTTTCAGAGAGAATCCAATCGTTTTGTAAGAATCCAAGACCAATACTTCGCAATATCAAATTGAATCCGGCTGCATCCTCACCCTTTTCAGTAAAAAATAGCCAACGAAATGCTGTTCCCATTGCGATGAATGAGATGGCCATTGGGTAGAGATAAAAGGATCTAAAAAATCCCTCGCCTTTAATTCCTTTTTCCAAAAGCAAAGACATAATAAAGCCCGCCAATAATGTGGCGATCATAAAAGTTAAAGTAAATTTAATTAAGTTGCTCAGTGCATGAGTAAATCTCTCATCAACTAGCAAGTCTGTGTAGTTTTTAAGCCCAACATTTTCAACTTTTTCAACATAGCCAGAGTTTCGATTGGTAAGTGAAATATTTACGGTCCAAAGAATCATGCCGTATACAAATACTGCAACTGCCAATATAGAAGGTAGAACAAAGAAGAAACCACCAAATTTAAGGTTTAGTTTCTTCTTCTCTTTGATTGATTTCATTAAAACTCCGAATCAAAATATGCCTTCTATTAAAGGAGCAAGTCTGGCGATTTAACTCACCAGACTTGCTCTTACTTTTTTTTACTTGTTTGGACTACTTAACTACAGCAGCTTGTGCAGCAGCAAGATCCTTTGCCAAACCAGCATTGTCCTTTGCACCACCTGATACGTACTTACCAACAGCAGCGTTCATGGCAGCCATGAACTTGTTGTCAGCAGTTACACCGTGTGCAGTTGATCCAACTAAGCGATCCTTAGCCCAGTCAGCAGCAGCTGACTTTAGGTAATCATCGTACTTGGACAGATCTGAGTCGGTACGAGCTGCAATTGAACCCTTAAGTGGGTTGAATGCATCTTGTCCTTCTTTAGATCCAGATAACTTCAACCACTCTATTGCAGCATTACGGTTCTTTGCTCCAACTGGAAGTGTGAATGTGTCAGATAACCATTGGTAAATTCCAACAGTTCCAGGACCGGCAGCGAATGTGTAATCAGTTCCAAGAACTGCACCTTCATTTTGCCACTGAGCAGATGCCCAGTCACCCATGATAAAGAATCCGCCGGTGCCCTTAGTAATTGCAGCTCCTGCTTCTCCCCAACCAAATGAGTTCTTGCCCTTATCTCCGTAAGATAGAAGACGTTGGTAAACCTTTAGTGCAGTCGTTACTTCTGAACCTGTCCATGATGTTGCGCCAGTGAATAGACCTTCGAACTTCTCAGGTCCCATTGATGCAACAAGAACATAGTCTAGAAGGTGAGCCATTGCCCAGCTTCCTTCTCCACCAGCAAGAACCATTGGAGTCTTAACGCCAGCCTTCTTGAACTTCTCAAGATCAGCAAACATTTCATCTAATGTCTCTGGTGCCTTTGTGATTCCAGCCTTTGCAGCTGTTGCAGGATTCCACCACAGAACGTTTGCGCGGTGAATGTTTACAGGAACTGAGTAAATCTTTCCATCTAGTGTTGTTTGCTTAATCAAATCTGCAGGGAATGACTTATCCCAGCCTTCTGATTGGTACAAAGATGTTAGATCTTCTAACTTACCTTGTGCTGCGTAGCTAGCAATAACTTCTAGACCAGCATGTGCCTGGAATGAGTCAGGTGCATCGCCCGCATCCATACGGCTTACCAAAACAGCTTTAGCGTTTACGCCAGCGCCACCAGCAACAGAGGCATTAATGAACTCTGTGTTTGGGTTTTGTGCTTTGTATAGATCTACTAATGCGCCAAGTCCAGCAGCTTCGCCACC
The DNA here is from genome assembly GCA_044347205.1 of Candidatus Nanopelagicus sp. Classification (GTDB taxonomy): domain Bacteria; phylum Actinomycetota; class Actinomycetes; order Nanopelagicales; family Nanopelagicaceae; genus Nanopelagicus. The sequence continues at coordinate 11,486 of JBIIXT010000004.1, forward strand.
AGATGCCCACCAGGTAAATATTTCAAACTCTGTGTCTGTATTTGCTGCTTCATCACTTGATGAAGAACAACCTGTGATCGCTAATGCGATTGCAGATGCTGCAGCAATCAGACGAATTGAACCTTTACGCATTCAATTCTCCATTTCTATTAAGAGAGTCTCTGTAAGAGATTTGGCGCAACGAGGACCGTCGAACCTGAGCCGATCATTGCCTTTTCAAGGGGGGTCGTCAACAATCAACAGGTAAAGATTGAGCATCTTTTTACCGATTTATCTAATTGTTATAAAGGCATATGCGGATATCTCAAGTAGTGGTCAAGGGTTCTAGAACTATTCAGAAATAGTCGTAATCTTCTCGCCATGACCTCCAAAAAACATGACCTAAAAAGATTGTCCACAATATTTACTGCGGCCCTTGCCTCTGATTGTTTAGATCACATGGGTTATCGCAATCAAGTTTTAAAATCAGATATTGAAATGATTTCCGGTGATGGCGTAATGATGGGTTACGCATTTCCAGTAAAAGTTGAAGCAGTCTTTGAAGCACCAGAGGTGCCATATGTTGGATTATTAAAGGCGTTAGATGAGGTTGGTGAAGATCAGGTTTATGTAACACCATCAAATCGAAATAATGGCGGTGATCATCCAGCAGCATTCTGGGGCGAGTTACTTTCTACTGCATGTAAACATAAAGGCGTTGCAGGTGCGTTAACTGATGGTCCAGTAAGAGACACGGTCAGAATGCGAGCGATGGGCTTTAAAGTTTTTGGGGTTGACACATCTCCGCTTGATATCAACTCTCGCTATGAAGTAGTTGCACATAATGTTGCCTGCGTAATCGATGGCGTAACAATTAATCCAGGAGATTTAATAGTTGCCGATATTGATGGCGTTGTTGTAGTTCCAGTAGATCAAATTGATGAGGTCATAGCTCGCGTGGAAGAGAAAAACTCTGGTGAGAACTTATTCCGTGATGCTGTTCGCCAAGGAATGCCACCATCACAAGCATTTGCCAAGTTCGGTGTTTTATAGATGAAGCCAATAGTTCAAGTCTCACTTGATCTCACTGATATCAATGAGGCAATGGAGATGGCACATACTGCAATGCGTGCCGGTGTTGATTGGCTAGAAGCAGGAACGCCATTTATTTTGGCGGAAGGTTTGCATGGCGTTCGAGCCCTTCGTAGTGAGTTTCCAAATATTCCAGTTATTGCAGATTTAAAAACTATGGATGGTGGTTACTTAGAAGCGCAAATGATGGCAAAGGCTGGTGCAACACATGTTGTTGTGATGGCACGTGCTCATCCAGAAACTATCAAGGTAGTTGTGCAAGCTGGCAAAGATTGTGGCGTGATAGTGATGGGCGATAATTTAGGTTGTGAAGATATGGTGGCCGGCGCCCGAATGCTGGAAGATTTAGGTTGTGACATGGTGATTCACCATATTGGTTATGACGAGCGACGCGGTATTGCAGCTGCTGGAAAAACTCCACCTAATCCGCTTGATCAATTAAAAGCTGTAGTTGATGCAGTTGGTGTTCCAGTACAAGCAGTTGGTGGCTTATCACTTGAACAAGCGATTGCTTCACCGTCATACGGCGCCCCACTAGTTGTAATCGGTGCTCCGCTTGCAATTGATGCAGATTCATTCTCTAGAGGTGCTGGAAATGTTGAGGAAGTTTTGCGAAAGATTTGCGAAAAAGTTCATGCTTACGGTGATATCGCAATTACTCCTAGGAAAAACTAATAGAAGGCAATTAAAATGAAATCAATCGGCGTAGTTAATTATTCATCCAAACCAATGAGCGTTGAGTTACAAGAGATCGAGCGACCAATCGCTGGTGATGATGATGTAATCATGCAGGTTGAAGCGGTAAGTGTTTGTGGGAGTGATCTTCACCAGTGGCACGGCACAAACTCTTGGGCGGTTAATTACCCAGTCGTACTTGGTCATGAGTTTTGTGGAGTTATTTCAGAGCTTGGAAAAAATGTTAAGGCAGCTGGCAAGTGGAAAGAAGGTGATCGCGTAGTTACTGAAACTGCTGCGGTAATTGATGCTGATTCACCAATGTCGCGCATTGGTAAATACAACTTAGATCCAAGCCGTAAAGGTTTTGGTTACGGTGTAAATGGTGGAATGACCCGTTACGCCAAAGTTGCATCTCGCCTATTGCACCGTATTCCAGCAAATATTTCATTTGATTTTGCGGCGATGACTGAACCATGCGCAGTTGCTTATAGTTCAACAATTGCACCTGGCTTTATTAAACCTGGTGATCGAATAGTCGTCCTTGGGCCTGGACCAATTGGTGTGCTTGCAGTTGCCATGGCACGTCTTGCTGGTGCTGAAGTTGCACTAGTTGGACTGGAAAAAGATCGCAATCGATTAAATATTGCAAAAGCATATGGCTGTGAAGTAATTATTGGTGATGCCAATGAGTGGGCAAAAACTGTTGATGGCTTAGGTGCAGATGGTGTTGTTGATGCTGCAGGTGTTAGCGCCTCCCTTAAACATGCACTTGAAATTATTCGCCCTGATGGTTGGATCAGCAAAGTTGGTTGGGGACCACAACCACTTGATTTCTCATTAGATCCATTAGTTGCAAAAAATGTAACTTTGCGCGGAACCTTCTCACATAACTGGCCAATGTGGGAGCGAGTACTTCGCCTACTTGCAACAGAAAAATTGGATTTAAAACCAGTTCTCGGTGGAGTATTTCCAATCGAAGAATGGCAAAGCGCATTTGAGAAGATGCAATCTGGTGAAATTCTTAAATCTGTAATTAAGCCGGCTTAATATGCGATTAAAAGATAAGGTCATTATTGTTACTGGTGCAACCTCAGGAATCGGCAAAGCAATCGCTGTGCGGGCAGTAGCCGAAGGTGCCAAAGTTTTGATTCATGGCATTGAACGAGCAGATGGTGAGAAGGTAGTGAGTGAACTTGGCTCAAACGCCGCACTTTGTATTGCAGATTTAGCAGATCAAGCAACACCTGCGAAAATAGTTGATGCAGCAGTTGCCGCATTTGGCAAAATAGACGCCGTTGTTAATAATGCGGCAATTATTGAACGAAGTAATTTAACCGCTATCACACCGGATGCGTTCACTAAAACTATCAATATAAATCTGCAATCGGCCCTTTTTTTAATTCAAGCAGCATTTCCACACCTTAAGAAATCACAGGGCTGCGTATTAAATATCGGATCAATTAACGCATATAGCGGTGAATCTTCACTACTTGCCTACAGCATTGGAAAAGCTGGCCTGCAAACTATGACGCGTAATTTAGCTAATGCCCATGGCAGTGACGGTGTGCGATTTAATTTAATAAATCCAGGTTGGATACTTACTGATCGAGAGTATGTAGATCAGATTAAGAAAGGCATGCCAGAAGGTTGGCCAGAAAAACTTGGTAAAGAAAACATTCCATTTGGAGTTATGAGCACGCCAGAACAATTAGCAGCAGCATGTGTTTACTGGATTGGTGATGAATCAAGACCATTTACCGGTTCAGTAGTTGAGTTAGAGCAATTCTCAATTATTGGCAGAAATCCAGAGAAGTAAATGCCAAAGCTTGCCGCCTTTCCTAAGGGATTCATTAAGCAATTAGTTGCAGGTCAGATGAGTATTTATGAGTGGATCAAATTAGGTGATGAGTTAAATGTTGATGGCCTCGAGTTTTACAACAACTTTGCAGATGTAAAAGATGAGAAGAATTGGGCGCCAATTCGAAAAGCTGTTGAAGAAACTGGAATGGTAATTCCAATGATGTGCGCCTCCCCTGACTTCACAATTCCAGATAAAGCACTGCGAACTAAAGAGGTAGAAAAAGAGATTAGGGCCATTGAGATGAGCGCAGCTCTTGGTGCTAAGTACTGTCGAGTTTTATCGGGACAACGCCGTAAAGATATAACTCGTGAAGAAGGAATGAATTATGTTGTTGAATCCATTGAATCTTGTATTCCAACAGCGGAAAGTTTAGGAATTACTTTAATCATTGAAAATCATTACAAGGATGATTTTTGGACAGAGCCAGAGTTTGCTCAGATGATGGATGTTTTTGTTGAATTAGTTAATCGAATTCCATCTCCCACATTTGCTGTTAATTTTGACCCATCAAATGCAATTGCAGCAGGAGAAGAACCACTTGAATTGCTTGAGAAAGTAAAACATCGCGTGGTAACAATGCATGCCAGCGATCGCTACCTAGCAAATGGCACTATTGAAGATTTGCGCAAAGCCGAGGGTGGAACTGCTGGGTATGTTTCATTTTTTAAACATGGCGTAATTGGTAAGGGCTTAAATGATTACGATGCGATTTTTTCTACATTAAAAGAGGTTGGCTTTGATTCCTGGATCTCAATTGAAGATGGCGTTGATGGCATGGAACAAATGCATGAGAGTGCTGATTTTCTACGGGAGAAAATTAAAAAGTATTGGCCTAATTACCAGCCACGATAATATTATTTAACGGCTTACCAGCTGCAAGTAAATCCAATTGAGATTTAATTAACCTACGAGCTCTTGGTTCAAATGCAGTGGTGTTTCCGCCAACATGTGGTGAAATCAAAACGCCTTTTGCGCTCCATAGCGCATGAGACTCTGGAAGTGGCTCAGGATCAGTTACATCTAGCGCAGCAGTAATTCGGCCTGAATTTAATTCTTTAATTAAGGCATCGGTATCAACAATTGGCCCACGCGCAACATTTACAAGTAATGCACCATCCTTCATTAAAGCTAAACGGCGTGCATCAAATAAATGTTTACTCTCTTTGGTAAGTGGCAAGATTAAAATAACAACATCTAATGTTGGTAGATGTTTATCTAACTCGGTAATTGCAGTTGTGTTATCGCGGCCGCTTTGTGTAAATGGCATGATCTCAACTGAAAATCCAGCGAGCATTCGGGCAACAGTTGAACCAATTGAACCAAAACCAATGACGCCAATCTTGCGATCATTTATTGATTTCTCTCGGGTATGTACCCATTTGCCCATATCTTGGTTGCGCACAAACTCTGGGAATCCACGAAGGGATGCAATTGTTAAACCAACTGCTAACTCAGCAGTTGAATCATCATGAATACTGCGGCCATTACATAGAGTCATTCCAGGGCGCACAAACTCCATGGCATCGTCGTAACCTGCATTTGGCATCTGTAAATACTTTAAATTCGGCATCTGCTTAGTTAATTCAAGTGCTGTACGCCCACCCATATACGCCGGAACATAAAAGGTAACCTCAGAGAAATCTCCACCATCAGCAGGAGTTGTAGCTGGTGATAATTTTTTAAATGCTGAAGGAATCTCTAAATCATCCCATTGGGTCCAAACAACCTGACTCACAAGTTCTCCTTTTCATTTATATCAAGTGGAGTTACTACTACTTTGTTAACAAGAGTCCCGATCTCTTCTACCGTAATTGTCACAACATCACCAGCTTCTAGTGAAATATCAAGTGGTGGCACAATTCCTGTTCCTGTTGAAAGGATTGCGCCAACTGGAAATGATTGGCATCTAAACAAGTACTCAATCAAGTCTGTAAAGCTGCGATTTAACTGCGCCAATGAAGTTTGTGCCTGCCAAACAATGTTTGTTCCGCGTTCGATCTTGGCATCAATTGAAAGAGATGAGTGATCTTTGATCTCCCAGATTGGCCGGATCATTGGGCCAACTGCATTTGAACCGAAGTAAATTTTTGCTTGCGATAGGTAAAGTGGGTTTTCACCCTCAATATTTCGCGAAGTCATATCATTACAAATAGTTAGACCAATTAATTCACGGTATTTATTGACAACAATAGCCACTTCTGGTTCTGGCACTGAAGTTAGCGCATCGGCCCTAATTCCAACATTTGCATTTGTGCCCACAGTTCTGCGCGCAGTTGCTTTAAAGAATAATTCTGGGCGATCTGCTTCATAAACCAATTGATAAACATCAGGTATGTCACTCTCTTCTTTGCGGGCATCTCGAGATCTTTGATAGGTAACACCTGCGCCCCAGATCTCAGAGTCCGCAGCAATTGGCGCAGCTAATGTGCCGAAAAGTTCTTCACTGCCTGATTGTTCAAATAATGATTTAAATTCTGCGATTGGCAATTCAAGTGCATCTGAAATGGTGGCAACCCTAGGGATTGCAAAGTACTTTCCATTTACCGCCTTAGTGATGCGATATTTATGGCCTGCGGTGTGTAACACAGCAATAAAACTAGGATGCTGGGTGCTTTGCTGCGTCATATACGCAATAGTATATGAAGGTGATTAATGATGAATTCAGCGGGTTAACTGCAATCATTACGGGTGCTGGCTCTGGCATTGGCCTTGAGGTTGCAAGGGGATTAAAAGCTCGTGGTGCCACCGTCTTTGGTTTTGATATTAATGAAGGCGAGATGGCGCCGGTTGCCACCTTCCTAAAGTGCGATATTGGTAATGGGCAATCTGTTACTGACGCATTTGCCGAATTTTCTAAACAGAGTAAGCAACTAGACATTTTGATTAATAACGCAGGAATTGGTTCCCTCACAACTGTGGAGCATGAAAGTGATGAGATTTGGGAGAAAGTGCTAAATGTAAATGTAATTGGCACCGCTCGAGTCTCACGTTCGGCAATACCTTTGCTTCGCAAATCAAAACATCCAGCAATTGTTAACACTGCTTCAATTGCAGCAACAGATGGAATTCCAAATCGTGCTGCCTATAGCGCCTCAAAAGGTGCGGTGCTGACTTTGACATTGGCAATGGCAACAGATCACATTAAAGATAAAATTAGAGTAAATGCCGTTAATCCCGCGACAACTGATACACCTTGGGTGCAACGCTTACTAAACCAATCAGAGGATGCAACTGCAGCCAGAGATGCTTTGGAAGCTCGCCAGCCAATGGGCAGATTAGTCTCCCCCGCTGAAATTGCATCAGCAATCATCTTCTTAGCCAGCCCATTACAAGCATCTGTAACTGGAACGACAATAAATATTGATGGTGGCATGCACTCCCTTAGGATTCCTAAATGATAAATAATTATCGCTTCGGTGCTTACGCCCTATTGGCTATTGGTTTGATTAATCTTAGATATCAAACTGGAAGTGCCAATAATTTAAATAACAGCTCAGTTTTGATCGGATTGGGCTTACTCGGATTAATCATTACCTTTATTCCTATTATAAAAAGTTTACTTCTTAAAAAATCAGTCAGAATTTCAGCCTTAGTTATCTTTATTTCAGCGATTTTATACGGATTTATTATTTAAATAATGCAGCTCTCTGAGGTAAAACAGCGCTGGAATGAAGTTCTTGATTTACTACTAATTGAGGACCGCATCACCTGGTTAGCCTTTTTTGATGCCAGATTAGTATCTTATGAAAATCAGAAATTAACCTTAGATTTTGCTGATAGTCAGAAGTTCGCTGGCCCGCATGATTTCAGAGCAGCGCGCAATCCTGATCACACTGATCGGTTAATTGCTGCGTTTAAACAAGTTTTTAATGAGGATGCATCCATAATTGAGCAGTGAGTAAATTAAAAGCTTTCGGATTCTTCGCTGTTTCAATTATTTTGCTCACCGGAAATTTAATTCAACCAGTAAGTGCGGCCACAACTAGCGTTTCATTAAATGTTTCAACCACCCCAAGTGCTGGTGAATCAACCGTCACTTTTTATGGTCAGGTAAAGCCGGCTGGAAAAGCTGCAATTACGATTAATTCATTTAATGGTGTTTCTTGGATTAAAACCTCACTAAAGACAACCTCATCAAGTAGTGGCTCTTGGAAGATTACAACTGTTGCAACAGCAATTAAAGCTGAAGGTCAATATCAAGCAATTGCAGTAATTGGCAAAAAGAAAACAACTTCAAAGTCTGCAAACTTTAAGGTGGATAACTCCTTAACTTTTGCCGATGAAAATACTTTATTGGCTGGGTATGGACCTGGTGGTCGAATTCATGGTTCAGATATAAGTAGATGGCAACATCCAAATGATAAGCCGATCGATTTTAAAAAGAAGTTTGATGCCGGAATGCGATTTGTTTTAATTAAAGGCTCAGATGCTCAAGAAAAAGCTGACAATGAAACTATGCGCTGGTTAGTTGGTGACCGCAACGCAGCTCAGGCAGCGGGTATGTATACCGGCATGTATCACTTTGCCTACATGCCAGACAGTACAGATCTTGCATATATTCAACGTGATGCCAAAGCTCAGGCACAAAAAGTAATTTGGCGACTTGCCTCACTCGGTGGCTATAACGAAAAAGATTTACCAGTTGCTTTAGATCTAGAAAATAATTGTGTGCGTAAGAATAAATCAGGTGATTGCACTAAGTATTTAGGTCGCACTCTAGTTACTGCATGGGCTGAGACTTGGCTGCAAACAGTTGAGGAGAAAACTGGTAGAAAACCATTCCTCTATTCATATGCAAGTTTCTTAGAGAATGCGATGGTGCGAAGTGAAACATTACGTCAATACCCACTATGGCTTGCGCAATATGGAATTAACCCGGCAGATCCAATCGCCCAACCTGGCTTGAAAACTGTTGGTTGTTATGTTCACTCCTGGAGCACTGCTAACTGTTCTTCCCAATGGCAGATCTGGCAGTACTCATCATGTGGAATTGGTTCAAAGTATGGCGTACCCAGCTCACGTTTAGATTTAAATGTATTTAGAGGCACGCCAGAAGTATTTATGTCATTAATCAAAGGAAAATGGCAACCAGAACCAGCAGATTTAATGCCAGTTAATGAGCCAACGGCAATGAATATTTTATCGGTAGCAAGTGATACAACAAATCAACCAGTTGAAATCAGTGTTGAAGTAAATCGCAATATTGGTACTCCAGTTGTTACTGGAACTGTTGTCTTTAGACCAACTGATAAAACAATAAAAATAAAGTCGCAAACTCCAGTTCGTGCTGCCAGCGGAAGATGGTTAATCACTTTAACTGGTGTTCCTGCGGGGCCAATTCCAGGCACATTAAACTACGTTGATACAACAAAAACACATGCTGAAATTGAATTGCCACTTACCTTAAATGTTGTGCAAGGACCAGTACTGCCAACACCTACTCCAACTCCTAAGCCAAGTACAAGTAAAAAACCAGTAGATAGCTGCGCTAAGCAAATCAGAAACTGATCTTAAGTCGGCTACAGTTGCCACCTATGAAGCAGAAATTATCTGGCGCAGTTGTGCGCTCTGATTTGAAATTATCAGATGGCCGCACAATCTCTTACTATGACAGCAAAGAGAAAGATCGAAATGCTGTTGATACTCGAGATGAACAGGCTCAGCCAGGTATCGGGCATTTAAGACTGGACGCACTTGTGAATGAGTGGGTAGCAGTTGCATCCCATCGCCAGCACCGAATCTTTCTACCACCAAAAGCGTTGTGTCCACTTTGTCCAACTACCGCTGATAAAAAAACTGAAGTTCCAGATTCTGATTATGAGGTTGTTGTCTTTACTAATCGCGCACCGGCGCTATCAACCCCAGCAAGTCAATGGAGTTTGCCGAGTATCAACGGATTAGAAACACCCACTCCTGATGCTGCAGGTGCTTGTGAGGTTCTTTGTTACACAGCAGATCACAACACCTCTTTTGCTAATTTATCACTTAAGCAGATTCGAGTGATTCTAGAAGCTTGGAAGGATCGAACTGCGCAGTTATCTAAACTTTCATTTATAGAGCAAGTATTTCCATTTGAAAATCGTGGTGAGGAAGTTGGCGTAACACTCACACATCCACATGGCCAAATCTATGCCTATTCATTTTTGCCGCCTCGAATTGAAAAAATGCTTGACGTGGCGGAAGCGCATTTAAAGCGATCTGGTCGAGTGTTGCTAGATGACCTAGTTGCAAGAGAGATTAAAGATGAAAAACGAATCATTGCCCAAAACCAAGAGTGGATTGCATATGTGCCATTTGCTGCACGCTATCCATTTGAAATTCACTTAGCGCCAAAGCGATCAGTTGCCGACTTTACCCAACTAGATGATGCTCAATCAGATTTATTTGCACCTATTGCTAAAGAGATTTTGGCCAGATTAGATGGCGTCTTTGGAATTGAGATGGCCTACATCGCCTCTTGGTATCAAGCACCTGTTCGATCTGGGCGGGAGAGCATGCGCCTGCATTGGCAAATTGTTTCAGTGCGCCGCCAACCTGGAAAATTAAAGTATCTATCAGGTTCTGAATCTGGAATGGGCACCTTTATTATGGATCTAGAGCCAGAGCAATCAGCGCAGCAGTTAAGAGCGGTAAAACTTTAAATTTTTTAAGATACTGGCGTAATAGAAATAACTTCTACACCACCGATTGAACCCAATACATTTAATAAATCAGTCGGATCAGATCCTGGAACAGCGATCGTAATATCATCAATACCCCGGCCATCTTCACTGCGTAATACAACTAAGCCGCGAATATCTCCGCCAGCAAAACCGATCGCAGAAGCAAGAGCTCCGAGTGAGCCAGGACGGTCAGGTAGTGAAACCTGAACTCTAAATAATGCCATGCTCCCTGAATTGGACTCGAACCAATAACCTGCCGGTTAACAGCCGGCTGCTCTGCCAATTGAGCTATCAGGGATTAAACCAATCTGGGGATTGATTGGCGAAGCGTAATACTAGCGAACTTTTTTACTCACACAAAAATACTTAATTTACCGCAGGTTAGGCCTCTCCTAGCGCCAACTCTTTCTGTATTCGACGAGCCGCTTCCATGGCAACTAACTGCCCAAAAATCTCTTGATACTGCTCATCATTTTCTACAGGATTTAATCGTTGCAGCGTTGATTTAATCTCTGCAATTGAACGACTTAATGCCACCTCACGTAATCGAGCAATGATGCTGGTGATATATCTGTCAGAGACTTCACCATCAGTTCGAATTGGCTCTACCGTTAACTCTGTTACTAATGATTTCATTTCATCGCTATCGCATTTTTCTAGTAATGATTCAGTTGTGAAGTTATCTGCTGAATCAATTACCTTTCGAAGCCCATCATAGGCTGGGTAAGAAAAGGCGTTTAACTCAAGATCTACCCAGCTAGAAGCCAGGTCAGAGATTTGCAGCTTAACTTTTAAAACCTCTCGCTCTAAAACCAGAATCGGATCAGTTAAATTAACTGGCGCAGCTTGTGAATTTTCATTACGAGAGCCACTTCGTTTAACTGCAGTTGAAACAATATCAACCTCCATGCCAAGCCAGCCAGCGAGTAAGCGCACATACTCTGGACGAAGGGATGCATCACGAATCTTTCCAATTAATGGCGCAACTTGATTTAGCGCATTAACTCGTCCTTCAGGTGCGGTAATGTCATAGGCAGCAATAACTGATTTGATTGCAAACTCAAATAACGGAACACGACGCGCGATTAATTCACGCACTGCAGCATCACCTTGTTCTTGGCGAAGCTCACATGGATCCATTCCACTTTTTTCTACTGCCACAAAGGTTTGTGCAACAAATTTTTGATCATCTTCAAAGGCGCGAAGTGCCGCTTTTTGACCAGCTGCATCGCCATCAAATGTAAAGATAACCTCACCGCGAAATGCATCTGCATCCATCAGCAATCTTCTAATTATTCGAATATGTTCATCACCAAAGGCGGTGCCACAGGTGGCAACTGCGGTTGTAACACCAGCTAGATGAGCTGCCATGACATCGGTGTATCCCTCAACAATTACAACTTGGCGAGTTTTAGAAATCTCCTTCTTGGCCATATCAAGGCCATAGAGAATTTGATTCTTTTTATAAATGGGCGTCTCCGGTGAGTTTAAATACTTAGGTCCTTGATCAACCTCATCACTTGCTAATTTTCGAGCACCAAATCCGACTACATCTCCTGAAATATCTTTAACTGGCCAGATTAAACGATTACGGTATCGATCAATTGGACCCTTAGTGCCCTCTTTAACTAAACCAGCCAGCATTAACTCTTCCTCAGTAAATCCTTTTCCTTTAAGAAATTTAAAGAGGCTATCCCATTGATCTGGTGCGAATCCCACACCAAAGTTTTTCGCCGCATCTCGATCAAAGCCTCGCTTAGTTAAAAAGTCACGACCATGTTGTGCTTCGGGCAATTGCAACTGCTCTTGGTAGTAAGTAGCCGCTGCTAAATTTGCGGCAACTAACCGGGAGCGATTAATTGATGGTCCAGATGTTGTCCCACCTGCTTCATAAGTAAGTGTGTAACCAATTCGATCAGCTAAGCGTTCAACTGTTTCAGTAAAAGTTAAGTGTTCTAACTTCATAATAAATGCAATTACATCCCCACCAACTTGGCAACCAAAACAGTGAAAATATCCTTTGCTTGGTGTTACATGAAAAGATGGTGACTTCTCATCATGAAATGGGCATAACCCTTTTTTCTGACCGCCACCGGCACCCTTTAATTGAACATAATCCCCAACAACATCATCAATTGGACTGTGATCGCGCACATGTGCAACATCGGTATCTTTTATTCGACCAGCCATGGGGTAATCCTATTTAACTTCTAAATTACTTCTGGCCAGTTAGTTTTGCGTGCAACATTTGAGCGCCAGGATCAGTTAATGAGGCCACTTGATCAATCACCACGCGAAGGCGCTGCTGATCATTGCCGGCACTCTGCCAATCCTGCAAGAAAAAGCTCTCAAGTGAGGTTGGGGCACTAGCCAGAATCACTTCTACTAATTCACTAAGCAGTCTTTGCTGCTCGGCGTAGCGCTTTTGAGATGCCACGGCGTTAATTACATAATGTCCAGCCATTGATTTAAGAAGTGCTACCTCAACTCGCTGTTCTCGCGGCACAATTAAATTTGCGTTATACCTAGTCAAATCGCCATCACCATATTTTTCTTGAGTAGCAACTTCAGCGGCTTGGGCAAATCTGCCAATTAACTGTGATGCCAAATCTTTTAGCCGAGCTAAGGATCGATGTGTGCCATCGTAATACTTTGGCCAGCAAGATAATTTTTGTAATTCAATTAACGCCTTAGCCATCTCAGCTTCGGTAATATCTGCTAAATAGGATTCTTGGGCTACTTTAAATAATTGTGGCAGATCCTTATTTAGTTGATCTAATTTAATTTGCCCACTAACTAAGGAGTCCTCTAAATCATGAACGGAGTATGCAATATCATCTGACCAATCCATGATCTGGGCTTCCATACTGGTTTTGCCACTTTCAACTCCTTGGCGATACCAATTAAATATTTCTAGATCATCACTGTAAACACCAAATTTACGAGCATTAACAGCTCTTGGCCATGGATACTTTGTTGCAGCATCAAGTGAGCTTCTTGTTAAGTTTAAACCAATTGATTTTCCAGAAAGCAAAACAGTTTTTGCCTCTAATCTAATTAGCAAACGCAAACTCTGCGCATTGCCTTCAAAGCCACCACATGAGTCTGCCAAAATATTTAAAACCTCTTCACCGTTGTGACCAAATGGTGGGTGGCCTAAATCATGAGCTAAGCAAGCCCCTTCCATTAAATCTGGATCAGCGCCAAGTGCTGCGCCAAGTTCGCGACCAACTTGGGCGCATTCAAGTGAGTGTGAAAGTCTGGTGCGTGGAAAATCAGTTGCCCATGGAACTGCTACTTGAGTTTTTGCCGCAAGCCTGCGCAGTGCAAATGAATGAATAATTCTTGCGCGATCACGTGCAAACTCAGTACGCCCGCCGCGCTTAGCTGGCTCATCTAAAAATCGCTCACGATCAAACTCGGTATAGCCCGAGTGTTCATTTGCAGCGCGTAAGACCATTTACTAATCCTATCTATCTTTATTTACTGCAAAACAAATTAAATAACCCGATCACTCAAGGAGATCCCAAAGCGCCCAACCGTTACATAGGCTAAATACGCTGCGCTTTCACGGAGTAAGTAACGCAGCTTTGAATTTTCTAATGCACCAGGACCGCTTTGACTATCAGCACAACTTGCACTTACCGATAAATCTTTTGCCATCGTCATAGCACGCAAGCAATGATAAGAGTCGGTAACGATTAACACTGATGTAAATTTTGCTTTGTTCATCGCAGCCACATATGCCTCTGTGCTACTTAAAGTATCGCGGCCCTTTGGAATTGCCTGAATGCTTTTCTTTGGAACACCATTTGCAACTAACCAGTTATAACCAGCGGCTGCCTCAGTACTTCTATCCCCTGGTGCACCAGCACCAACTGTGTAGATCACAGGTGCTAGTTTATTCTTGTAATTTTCACTAGCAATTTGCAATCTGGCAAGGAGTAAATCACTTGGCCGGCCATCAAATTGCGCCGCCCCTAAGACAACAATTACATCACTTTTAACTGGGGTTAGATTATTGGCGGTATACCAAGTATTTCCAATGGCATAAAGTGGAACGATAACAATTAATAGAGTTATAAACCCAATCAGACGTCTAATAAATCTAAAGATAAACAATTTGATCCAACTTAACCACCTGAAACAGAGTCATCAATTGTGATCGTTACCAACTCATCTGGATCTTTTAACCAACCATCTGGCAAAGAAACTGGCCGGCCATGGCTGGTTCTACCACGAGGTGCATCTCCTACCTCGGTTGGATATGGCTGCTCTTCTAAATTTGAAAGTAAATCCTGCATTTCTTGTAGTGATGCAACCATGCCCAGAGATGATCTAACTTCGCGTGGCACGCGAAAACCCTTTAAATACCAAGCCATGTGTTTTCGAAGATCGCGCATAGCTCGATCCTCATTTTCAAAGTAGGTAATCAATAACTGTGCATGCCGCAACATAATTGCCCGTACTTCAAACAATGTTGGCGCACTTCGATTTGTTTCACCAGCAAACGCACTTACTAGATCTGCAAATAACCATGGTCTACCTAAACAACCACGACCAACAACAACACCAGCACATCCAGTTTGTTCCATCATCGCAACACCATCGGCGCCACTCCAGATATCGCCATTTCCTAATACTGGAACACCAGTTGGTGCTAAATGTTCAACTAAATCGGCAATCTTGCTCCAATCAGATTTGCCTTCATAAAGTTGGGATGCAGTTCGTGCGTGCAAAGCCACCCAAGCAACACCTAAATCAGCAGCGCTCATTGCAGCTTCACGATAGGTGTGATGATCATGATCAATACCAACTCGCATCTTTACAGTCACAGGCATTCCATACTTACTTGCTGCCTTTACCGATGCTTCAACAATTGCTGAAAATAACTTTCGCTTATAAGGAAGTGCTGCGCCGCCACCACGCTTTGTAACTTTAGGAACTGGGCATCCAAAGTTTAAATCTATGTGATCAGCTAAATTCTCTGCTCCCAATAGATCAATTGCCCGAGCAACAACATTGGGATCAACTGCGTAGAGTTGGATCGATCTTGGTGTTTCACCAACACCTGGCTTAATTAATCTAAATGTTTCCTCACGTCTTTCAATTAAAGCCCGAGCAGTAACCATCTCGGTGACAAATAAACCAGCGCCTTGCTCACGGCAAAGGGTCCGAAAAGCGGAGTTAGTAATTCCTGCCATTGGCGCCAAAACAACTGGCGTATCTAGCACGACCTCATTATTTGTGAAGTTGCCGTTAGAAATCGGCAGCCGAAGTGGTTTAACCTGCGTTATCAATTAACAGCCTAGTAATTTTGGCGCTAAGTAATTTTGAACTTGATCAAGTGCGATTCGAGATTGCGCCATGCTGTCGCGCTCTCGGATAGTCACCGCTTGATCATCTAATGATTCAAAATCAACGGTAATACAAAAAGGTGTGCCAATCTCATCCTGGCGGCGATATCTGCGACCAATTGCGCCAGCATCATCAAAATCAACATTCCAATTCTTTCGAAGCTCCATCGCTAAATCCTTCGCCTTTGGCGATAGATCAGCATTACGAGATAGTGGAAGAACTGCCACCTTAACTGGTGCCAACCTTGGATCTAATTTCATAACTGCGCGCTTTTCCATTTCACCCTTTGAGTTTGGCGCTTCATCCTCGGTGAAGGCATCCATCATGAAGGTCAGTGCGCAACGATCAACACCAGCTGCTGGTTCAATTACATAAGGCGTCCATCGTTCATTTTTTTCTTGATCAAACCAGGTTAAGTTTTCACCAGATGCTGCGCTATGCGCCTTTAAATCAAAATCTGTTCGATTAGCAATACCTTCAAGCTCACCCCACTGCGTGCCAGCAAACTCAAACTTATACTCGATATCTGCAGTGCGCTTTGAGTAATGTGAGAGTTTTTCTTTCGGATGATCATAAATGCGTAGGCGATCAGGATTGATACCCAAATCGACATACCAAGCAAGACGTGTGTCAATCCAATACTGATGCCACTCTTCATCAGTTCCTGGAACTACAAAGAACTCCATCTCCATCTGCTCAAATTCACGGGTGCGGAAAATAAAGTTTCCAGGTGTAATCTCATTACGAAAAGATTTACCAATTTGACCAATTCCAAATGGTGGCTTTTTACGTGAAGTTGAGGTGACATTTTCAAAGTTAATAAAAATTCCTTGCGCAGTTTCAGGTCGCAGATAAGCCAGGCCTGATTCATCTTCAACTGGTCCAAGATAAGTTTTTAACAAGCCAGAGAATTGCTTTGGCGTTGTGAACTTTCCTTTGGTGCCACAGTTAGGACAGTTAATTTCCTCCATCGAGGATGGTTTTTTCTTATGCTTATTTTCATACGCCTCTTCTAGATGATCGGCGCGGTAACGTTTATGACAAGAGGTGCACTCAGTTAATGGATCTGAAAATGTTGCTACGTGCCCTGATGCTTCCCAAACCTCGCGAGCTAGGATTACACATGAATCAAGACCGACCACATCATCGCGGCCTTGCACCATAGAACGCCACCATTGACGTTTAACATTATTTTTTAATTCAACACCCAGTGGACCGTAATCCCAAGAGGCGCGAAGTCCGCCATAAATTTCAGAAGAGGGGTAAACGAAACCACGGCGCTTGGCCAGGGAGACAATATTTTCTAAACGATCTGCTGCCATTTTTACTCCATCCGGCTGGCTGTCGGCGGCTTACTAGTGGCTTAAGTGTAGGGGCTAGGCATATCTATCTAGCCGATCTGGAGTTGATTGAATCTAGGCTTGCATTTTTGATATTGATAATCATTCTCATTTGTGCTACATTCCTTTTATGAATATAGCCATCTTGTTAGCCGCAGCCACCGTAGTAGCAACTACCCTTGGCGGCGTAATCGCACTTCGAGCTCGTGATCGTCTGCACCTAGTTTTAGGTTTAGCCGCTGGTTTATTACTTGGATTAGTTTCCTTCAGCCTCCTACCCGAGGTTTTTGAGATGTCCTCTGGCACTTTATTAGGAGCACCCAGCGTTTCTGTAGCGCTAATTGGTGGTTTCTTACTCCTGCACCTCTTCGAGAAATTCTCTGGTTCTCACGAACCAGCTGAATCAGATTATGGGCATGACCATAAGCACTCATCAAATGTCACCGGCACCATTGGTGGATTGGCGATGGGTTTACACGTCTTCCTAGATGGCTTGGCATTAGGTGTTGCATTTTCAATTGATGAAAAACTAGGAATTGCAGTGTTTGCAGCCTTACTTGTTCACGCTTTTAGTGATGGTTTAAATACAGTTGCAATGCTTGTAAAGAGCGACAAATGGAACAAAAAAGGCGTTTGGCTGCTGGGTGTTGATGCAATAGCAAGAATTAGTGGTGCTGCCATTGGATCTAGCTTGGCGCTTTCAGAGAACTTTACTGCTCTCTACCTTGCCGCATTTTCTGGAATCGTAATTTACTTGGCAACTAGTCATATCCTGCCAGAAGCACATGCAAACCATGCTACTCGTTGGACATTGGTTTCAACTCTTGCTGGTGTAGCAATCATGTGGGCACTTGTTAGCCAACTTGAATCAGTTCATGTACACGGCCATGATGATTCATCTGAACATTCAGAGATTCATCAAGAAGATGGCGCGCATGAAGAAGTTCATGAAGAGGATCATGAAGAAGATCATGCTCATGAAGATGAGGGCAAGTAGTGACAAAAGATCTGGCCTTAATGAATAAATCTGAAATTAAGGTAATTGGCGCCCTCAAGCGACAAGCTAGATTTACAAGTGCCCAATCCGTTTATCAGCTGCTCCGAAAAGATGGTGAATCAACTGGTTTAGCAACGGTTTATCGAACATTACAAAAAGCTGCTGCTAAAAATGCGGTTGATGTTTTGCGCACAGATGATGGTGAGGCGCTATATCGTTTATGCGAGACCGGCCATCACCATCATTTAGTTTGCACCAGTTGTGGCAAAACTATTGAGGTAGAGGGCAGCTC
>JBIIXT010000039.1:0-8814 GCA_044347205.1 Candidatus Nanopelagicus sp.
GGCTGGAGCTCTGAATAAAGAGAATGAGTAGGGCGAGAGCTGGTCCTTCTAACTTGATACTCCGAATACAGAAGAGCACAACCCCAATACCGAAGCTTTGCCAAAGAAGATTGGGAGTTTCAACAAAAGTTCCTCCCGCAAGCGAGTGAGCCGACAAAGCCGAAAGGAACAGAATCTGAAATCTGACAAACAAAGTCATGAGGCGCTCATCGAGGACACATTACAACTATAGCGAAATAAAGAAGAGTCGCCCTATAAGCCGGATCCTGTTCTCTTGCGAGAGATCATCATCCATCTAGATCTGTAATTACTTACAGATTCAAGCAACCTACCCGTTAACTCGAGCGAGCAGCTCTCAAACGCTAACAATCTGGTCTTGCTCCAGGTGGGGTTTACCTAGCCATATACGTTGCCGTAAATGCTGGTGGTCTCTTACACCACCGTTTCATCCTTACCGTTATTACTAACGGCGGTTTATTTTCTGTGGCACTAATCCCGCGGATTTCTCCGGATGGCCGTTAGCCATCACCTTGCTCTTTGGAGTCCGGACTTTCCTCGGTATTACAAGTAATAACGCGATGATCCAGACGACTCTTCAGTGAAGTAATAATACTCAAGTACCATGCTCACCATGTCAAAAATAAAATTGCCTTCTGATCGGCTTTGGCCTCGTGCCAGCGCATTATTTAAGCCAAATTTGAAGAAAGCAGATATTGCCTTGGTTGGTGTGCCGGCGCATAAGAGTTCAATCTCCCCCACATCAGCTCATTTAACCCCTAAGGCAATTCGAGAGGCATTAGCTAAATACTCAACATATGCCGGCAGTAAAGATATTGATTTGCGTGGCTTAAATTTCACAGATCTTGGCGATATCACTAACCCAGATGGTGCAGAAGGGAAGAAGCGAGTAAGTAAGAAGTTATCTGGTGTTTTAAATGATTACCAAACCTTGGTGGCACTTGGCGGGGATAATTCAATTACTTTCTCAGTTGCATCTGCATTATTTCCAGATCTTTCTAAAGTAGGACTCATAACATTAGATGCCCACCATGATTTGCGAGATGGCATGTCTAATGGCTCACCGGTTTGGCGATTAATACAGGCCGGTCTTCCTGGAAATAATATTGTGCAGATTGGTATCTCAGATTTTGCAAATAGCCGTGAATACACCCAGCGTGCTACAGCAGAGGGTGTTTACGTAATCACTCGTGATCAGTTGCGTCGCCAGTCCATGAAGGATGCAATGAAAGAAGCATTCGCTGTTTTAAATCGCAGAGTAGATGAAATATATGTAGATCTTGATGTTGATGTTTGTGATCGTTCAGTTGTTCCAGCATGTCCAGCATCTGTGCCTGGTGGGATATCTGCTGATGAATTACGTCAAGCAGCTTTCTATGCAGGAGCAAACAGCAAAGTACGCGCAGTTGATATTACCGAAATTGATGTGAAAAAAGATTCGACAGATCAACGCACAATCAGATTAGCAGCCCTATTAGTACTTGAGTTTGCTGCCGGAGTTGCCTCCCGTTAATTTAAGTTAGCAACAACCTTCTTGGCAGCACTTACTGCAATACCATCGCGAATGATCGAGCTGGCTGCTTCCATCTCTGGGGATAAGAAGCGATCAGCTCCAATTGGACCTACAACTTTGCGAAGTTCTGCAATTACCGCAGCTGTTGCTGCTGCTGGCTTTAACCCTTTGCGAAGTTCAATTGCCCGAGCAGCAGTTAGTAATTCAATTCCTAGAATATGAGTTAAATTATCAACTACTTTGCGTAATTTACGAGCTGCAGACCAACCCATTGAAACATGATCTTCCTGCATCGCACTACTTGGGATTGAATCAACACTTGCTGGAGTAGCTAATCTTTTATTCTCACTAACTAATGCGGCTTGCGTGTATTGGGCAATCATCAATCCAGAATCAACACCAGCGTTAAATGCTAAAAATGCAGGCAATCCTATAGATCTTGCCGGATCTAACATTCGATCAGTTCTGCGCTCTGCCATTGAGCCAAGATCGGTGGCAGCAATTGCAAGAAAATCTAGAACATATGCAACTGGTGCGCCATGAAAATTACCATTTGATTCAATCCGGCCATCGGCTTGCACAACTGGATTATCAATTGCACTATCTAATTCACGGCCGGCAATAGTTTGTGCGTAATCAACTGTGTCACGTACTGCCCCGGCAACTTGTGGAGCGCAGCGAAGTGAGTAAGCATCCTGCACGCGGGTATCGCCTTCAAAGTGTGAGGCAACAATTTCAGATCCCTTAAGGAGTGCGAATAAGTTAGCTGCAGACACAGCTTGGCCTATTTGCTTACGAAGTGGTGCATGCAGATCAGGTGCAAATACTTTGTCAGTACCAAGTAAACCTTCGATACTCATTGCAGTTGTGATATCGGCTGCTGTGCAAAGATTTCGAAGATCTGCAATTGCCATAATTAACATGCCAAGCATGCCATCGGTTCCATTAATTAATGCAAGACCTTCTTTTGCCTGTAATTCAATAGGTGTGATTCCAGCTTTTTTCATCGCAATAGCAGAATCAACAATATTTCCTTCACTGTCATGAACTTTGCCTTCACCCATCATGGCGAGTGCGCAATGAGAAAGTGGTGCTAAATCTCCACTACAACCGAGAGAACCAAACTCTGGAACAACTGGAGTTAAGTCCGCATTTAGAAAATCAGCGTAAGTTTTTGCTAATTCATATCGCACACCCGTACGCCCTGATGTCATCGTGCGAAGGCGCAGGAAAATAAGTGCTCGAACAACTTCGCGCTCAACGGGTGCACCAACTCCTGCAGCATGGGATCTAATCAAAGATTTTTGTAGTTGAACTCTGTCTGCTGGCTCAATGAATTTATCAGCTAGTGCGCCAAATCCAGTTGAAACACCGTAAATTGCCTTACCGCCTTTGGTGTAGTCATCAATGTATTTACGGGAGGCATCAATTGCCTTCTTCGCTTCATTACTAATTTCAACTTTGGCGCCATACCTTGCAACATCAATAACATCTTCAAAACTTACGCCGGTTGTATTTAAAACAACTGTTTTAGATTTTTGCGCCATGTTGCCATACCTCATCTATTAAGTTAACTCCTGGCCGATAAGCCAGATGAATATATGAACTCTCCTTGAGAATCACAAAGTCTGCATTAGCCCCAACAGATAAATGGCCAACATCATTTCTGCGCAGAGCTTGTGCGCCACCTTTTGTGGCAGACCACAATGCTTGCTCTGGGCTCATATGCATCTCTCGAACAGCCAGTGCAATCATTAAGGACATGTTGGTTGTGTAAGAGCTACCTGGATTGCAATCTGCAGCAATTGCCACAGTAATGCCAGCATCAAGTAATTTTCTAGCATCAGGATATGCAGATCTGGTTGAAAACTCTGCCCCTGGCAACAGGGTTGCAACAGTCTTTGAATTAGCTAACTTTTCAATATCACTGTTATTAAAGTGCGACACGTGATCAACAGAGGCGGCATCTAATTCAACGCCTAAGGCAATGCCATCACCTTGTTCTAATTGGTTTGCATGCAATCTAGGAAGTAGGCCTTGAGCAATACCAGCTTTTAAAACTTTGCGCGCTTGTTCTGTTGTAAAGGCACCTCGATCGCAGAAAACATCGATCCACTTAGCATGTGCTTTTGCTTCGGTAAGCATCGCGCCACACACTAAATCTACGTAATCATCAGCTTTACCTTTGTACTCATTTGGCACAACGTGGGCGCCCAAAAAAGTTGTCTCAGGTGTTAATTGCTTAGCAACAGCTAAAGAGCGAGCCTCATCCTTAACCGTTAGGCCATACCCTGATTTAACTTCAATTGTGGTGCTTCCGCTGTGCAGGCCTTCATGTTGCAAACGCTGGGCATTACTTAATAAATCAGCATCACTTGCTTTGCGGGTTAAATCCACTGTGTAGGTGATTCCGCCAGCCTCATACTTTTGGCCATTCATGCGAGCAGCAAACTCTTTGCTTCTATCACCGGCAAAAATTAAGTGATTATGTGAGTCAACAAAACCTGGAATAACGCACTTGCCAGATGCGTCAATTGATTTATCCGCACTCGGGGCACTCTCTGAAGCGCCAACCCATTTAATCTTGCCATGCTCAACTAAAAGCGCGGCATTTTCAATTAAACCAAGCGGTGTTCCATCAATCTCTGAATTATTGGTTACAAGCAGGCCAATATTTTTAATCAGAGTTTGGGACATTTTTAATTACTTTTTATTACTCAGTATCAAGCATTGGGATATGCACATGCTTCTCGCGTGCTGTCTTATCTGCAATCTCATAACCTGAATCAACATGGCGAATAACGCCCATGCCTGGATCATTTGTTAAAACTCGAGCTAATTTTTGTGCTGCAAGCGGCGTACCATCGGCAACTGATACCTGGCCAGCATGAATTGATCGGCCCATACCAACGCCGCCGCCATGGTGAATTGAAACCCAAGATGCACCAGATGCCACATTCACCATTGCATTAAGTAATGGCCAATCTGCAATTGCATCAGATCCATCCAGCATTGCTTCAGTTTCACGGTAAGGAGATGCAACAGAACCACAATCTAAATGATCACGGCCAATAACAATTGGTGCTTTCACCTCACCCTTTGCAACTAAATCATTAAAGGCAAGTCCGGCTTTATCGCGTTCGCCATAACCTAACCAACAGATGCGAGCAGGTAATCCTTGGAAGGCAACTTTTTCTTGCGCCATTGTGATCCAGCGATGTAGTGCTTCATTTTCTGGAAACAGATCAAGGACTGCTTTATCAGTTCGATAAATATCTTTTGGATCACCAGATAATGCCGCCCAGCGAAATGGACCTTTACCTTCACAAAATAATGGGCGAATGTAAGCAGGCACAAAACCAGGAAAAGAGAATGCGCGCTTGAATCCACCTTGGCGTGCTTCATCACGAATTGAATTACCGTAATCAAATACTTCAGCGCCCTTATCCATAAAGCCAACCATCGCCTCTACATGCTTTGCCATTGCCTCTTGGCTGCGCTTGGTGAACTCGGCTGGATTATCTTTTGCCAGCATCTCTGCATCTTCATATGCAACGCCAATAGGAATGTATGAAAGTGGATCATGAGCTGATGTTTGATCGGTAACAATATCAAATGCAACATCCATGCTTAGTAGCTTTGGAAATACCTCAGCGGCGTTGCCAACTAGTCCAACTGATAAAGGTATTCCGGCACTCTTTGCCTTTAGGCAACGTGTGATTGCATCATCAATATTGTCTGCAATCTCATCTAGGTATCTAGTTTTAATACGTTTTTCTAATCTAGTTTTATCAATATCTACTACTAAACAAACGCCACCATTCATGGTTACTGCAAGTGGTTGGGCCCCACCCATACCGCCACAGCCACCAGTTAAAGTTAAGGTGCCTTGTAATGTGCCGTTAAATCTTTTGTTGGCAACAGCTGCAAATGTTTCATAAGTTCCTTGCAAAATGCCTTGTGTGCCGATGTAGATCCAAGAACCAGCAGTCATCTGGCCATACATTGTTAAACCAAGTTGCTCTAGGCGACGAAACTCAGGCCAGTTAGCCCAATCTCCTACTAGGTTTGAGTTAGCAATTAATACACGTGGTGCCCATTCATGTGTTTGAAATACTCCAACTGGCTTACCAGATTGCACCAGCATGGTTTCATCATTCTTTAAATTTGTAAGGGTTTTAACAATGGCATCAAATGATTGCCAATTACGTGCTGCTTTTCCGGTACCACCATAAACAACTAAATTCTCTGGATGCTCTGCTACTGCTGGATCTAAGTTGTTATGCAGCATGCGAAGTGCTGCTTCTTGTCCCCATCCTTTAGCGGTTAACTTATTTCCAGTTGCTGCGTGCAGGACTCGAGAGGCGTCGGTAATCATGCGTGAAGGTTACTCCCTAACTACATTCCGCTGTCTAGTACATCATTTAATATTGAATCCGCGTGCGAGTTTTCCTCACGCGGAATCCATTGGTAGGAAACCAATTTAGGGTCATGGGTGGCAAAGGCAATTTTTACTAGCTTTAACATATCCGGGTGCTTGACCTTCCACCGGCCAGACATCTGCTCAACTACCAACTTTGAATCCATTTTTACCAAAATTGTTGCAGTTGGATCAATTTCATTAACCGCTTTTAGGCCAGCAATTAATCCGCTGTATTCGGCCACATTATTGGATGCAATTCCAATTGCTGCGCCAACTTCTTTAACGACCTTATCATTTTCATAAACCACAGTTCCATATGCTGCTGGACCTGGATTTCCACGAGAGCCACCATCTGCTGTGACTAAGAAATGTCTGGCCATTCAGATCCTTACCAAAATTCTGCGGCACTCCTCGCATCGCAGTAATTCATCTGCGGCTAAGCCTTTTATTCGATCCATCTCAACTGCGTTGACCGAGAGGTTGCAACCATTGCACTTATTTCCAACGAGGCTCGCAGCTCCAACGCCATTACTTGAAGCTCTAATTTTTTCATAAAGATCTACAAGTGCTTTCTCAATACTTGGCAACAAATCTGACCTACTTTTTTGCTTAGCTAAAATTACTAAGTTTATTTCAGTAGTTGCAGCGGTCAGTCGTTGGTTGATCTCACTCTTTAATGTTTCAAGGGATGCCAAATCTGTTGTTAAAAGCTGCAGCCTCTCATTTACTGCCTCACTTCTAACCATAATTTCAAGTTCTATCTCCTCTAGAGCAATCTGGCGCTTCTTTAGAGTTTCAATCTCATGTTGGGTTTGCTCAAGCTCTTTAGGCGATGCTGTTCCAGCATTTAATCTTGCTTCATCCTTTTTGATCCGATCAGTAACAGTTTCAACATCAACCTCACCGCGGCGCAGCTCTAATGCAATCTGATCTGCCTCAGCCTTAACTGTTGTTAACTCTTCAGCGGCAGTAATTATTCGCTTATCGATGTGGATTAACTGCTCCACCTCTGGCAGTGACTTTAATTTGGTATTTGCCTGCATGATTTCACTATCAATAAATTGCACTTGCAGGATTTGGTTTTGCTGCTCAACGGAGGCTTGCATGCAAAGCACCCCCCGTGGATTATGAGAACTTACTGTTTATGTAATTTTTACCTTAGCGCTCATATTAGTCAATGGAATGGAGAATTTCTAGTTACTGAACAAAATTAGGTCAGATATAGGGGGAAACTGTTGTATTGGGTAATTAACTAATTTAGGATCTATTTATGTTGAAGAGAAGGATTGCATTCTTAGCAATAATTTCTCTCTTTTTATCACTTCCCCTAACTCCAGTAAGCGCCGCTGTTAAAGCCGGTGCATCTTGTTCTAAGGCTGGAATTACCTCTGTTGCATCTGGTAAGAAGTTTACATGCATTAAATCTGGGAAAAAATTTGTTTGGGATAAGGGAAAGCAATCATCCAGTACTGGAGGAGCTGATGATAAATTACTTTATGCTGGAATTAACAATCCACTTCCCACAAAAGGTTGGTTAACTTCATTTCCTTTACCAACTAAGGAAGACGCTTTGCGTAGCTATACGATGTATATACCTTCTACTTGGACGCCAAATGTTGTAAGCCCACTCCTAATTGCTTTACATGGGTTATCTGGCTGGGATCTTCAACTTATGGATAACACCGCATTTAACAATCTTGCAGAAGCTAATAACTTTATAGTTGTTTATCCAAACGGAACTGGCGAAAAATTAGGCGATAGAGGCATAAGGAGTTGGAACGGTGGGCAAGTTGGCTGGTGCACAAGTGGTAACTGCCCGCCTTCTCAAATCAGCAAAATTGACGATGTCGCTTACATAAGCAAATTAATTGATGATGTAAGTAGCCGATATCCAATTGATCCAAAGCGGGTATATTTAACCGGCCATTCAAATGGTTCACAGTTGGCTCAAAGATCAGTTTGTGAGTTATCAAATAAGATCACCGCAATAGCAGTTGTTGCCGGGCACCTGGCATTAGATACTTGCAACCCAGATTCACCTGTATCGGTACTGCAAATATATGGAACCGAAGACACTTTGAATCCAGAAAATGGCGGAACTGCAAAAATTTCATTCGGGATATACTCATTTGAATATAACTCGAAGGGCGTTATGAAATCTGTTCAAATGTTGGCTCTAGCAAATGGTTGCTCAGCGAATTATTCTCAAAACAATAATCTCTCAAATAAAGACCTAACAATTTATACATGGCCTGGCTGCAAAAACGGAGTGGTTGTTTCTTCAATCAAGATATCGGGAGCATCTCACGCTTGGATGGGGCGCCCAGCACAATCAGCTGATTCAATTAAATTATCAGGTGAGCCGTATATGAAAATTGATGCGAGTAAAGTTATATGGGCATTCTTAGCAAATAAAGTTAAGAATTGATCAAAGCAGTCAGATTAGAGCCATTGCCCCCCTTGTAATAACTAATTTCACAATTTACTCTGTATGGATGAATAAGAGACTAATCGCATTCTTATCTATTTCTTCACTCTTTTTATCACTTCCCCTAACTCCAGTAAACGCCGCTACTAAAGCTGGTGGCACCTGTAAAAAAGTTGGACTTAAATCAGTAGTTTCTAATAAGTCATTTACATGCATTAAGGCTGGCAGAAAATTGGTCTGGAATAAAGGTGTTTTAATCGTTAAATCAGCGCCAAAGGTTGTTGATTTAACATTTAATAATTTGTTCGAAAATAGGAAAGATATTTCTTACACAGTATGGAAACGCACATCAGATTCAATTAAGGTCAATAAATCCAAAGCTGGTGACATCTCAATTTTTACAGGGCCAAATACAAAACCGTATTATGATGA
>JBIIXT010000040.1:0-8630 GCA_044347205.1 Candidatus Nanopelagicus sp.
TGTATTCAGTGAGCTGCCAACTTGGATGCAACAATTTGCGGCTCTTTTCCCGCTAAAGTGGCTAACCCAAGGTATGCGCTCTGTATTTTTGCCCGAATCATTTGCAACTCAAGAAGTAGCCGCTAATTGGGAGCTAGGTAGAACAGCAATTATCTTGATTGCCTGGCTAATTGTTGGATTGTTTTTAGCAATTAAGACTTTCAAGTGGAGTGAAGAATGAAATTAAAATTAATTATTGCTACTTTTTTAATTACATCTCTTTCTTTAGCCTCTGTTCAAGCTGCCACGCCTACTCCTAAAGTAAGTGCAAAGCCGACTGCAAAGGCAACGGCTAAGACAACCGCAAAGCCTGCTACTACAAAGAAGGCCACACCTAGTAAGAAGCCAGTTGTAAAGAAGAAGAAGCCAGTTGTAAAGAAGACAGCAACACCGATTCCATCCCCATCTCCTGTTTGGCCGCCAATAAAATTTACAGAAAATAAAGGCGTTTACGCAAAAATTCCAACCGGCAAAGAAATTCTTGGATTGATCTCGGCAAAGGTTGGTCTTGCAAATGATGTTCAAAAGTGCGAGAAGAATGCATGTGGTGCAGTAATTGTTGCCGCTAATTACACCTGCCGTTGGTGGGAGATTAAATCATCAGTGCTCGCACCCGACATTAATGATCCAAAGAAGCGAGTTATTTTAGGAAATTTAAGAACTACATATGGATTACTTTCACCAAAGACATATGCAAACATCTTATTAATTAGTGATGAGCCAATTTATACACCTGGTGTAGTTGATCCAGCCACTGGTCTTGTTGGTGATCCGGTTTTACGTAGTGGAATTACGGTTGGAAATATCTCTGCGATCTGCCATAAAGCTGACACCGATGAGAAATTACCAAGCAATATCTACCTACCAGCTCGCTAGTTAGCGATTGGCTCCTGGTACCCAAAGCTCATCGCCCACACCTTTATTTACATATCTAGCTAGTACAAAAAGTAAGTCAGATAATCTATTTAAATACTTTGCAGAAAGCGGATTAACTCCGCCACCAAAAGAGTGGATTGCATGCCAAGTCGCACGCTCTGCGCGTCGAGTTACAGTTCTTGCAACATGTAATAGAGCGGCTGCTGGTGTGCCAGAAGGAAGTACAAAGGATTTAAGTGGTTTTAACTCAGCGTTGAATTTATCAATTTGTGCCTCGATGTATTCAACCTGAGATTCTAAAACTCGTAGTGGTTCAAACTCTGGCTTATCAACAACTGGAGTACAAAGATCTGCGCCGACATCAAACATGTCATTTTGAATTCTGATCAATAATTTAATTATTTCAGCATCAGCTAATTGACCAAGTGCTAAAACGACTCCAATTGAGGAGTTGGCTTCATCAACTGTTGCATATGCTTCAAGGCGTGGATCATTTTTTGATGTGCGACTCATATCCCCGAGTGAGGTAGTGCCATCATCGCCAGTCTTGGTGTAAATCCGCGTCAAATTAACCATAACCGCACCTTAGTCCAGCATTACTCGTTGGGCAATTACAATTACCGGCATGGAACGATTTCGGGTTGTTGGTGGCGCCCGACTTTCTGGAGTTGTAAAAGTATCTGGAGCTAAGAACTCCGCCCTAAAATTAATGGCGGCCACATTGCTGGCACCTGGCAAAAGCACCATCACTAACCTGCCCGATATCGCAGATGTTGAGTACATGGCTGAATTACTAACTCGCCTTGGTTGTAAGGTTCAAATCAGTAAAGATAAATCAGAGGTAGCAATTGATGTACCAAATGAGATCGCTCACCGAGCAGATTATGATTTGGTTAGAAAACTTCGTGCATCTATAAATGTACTGGGTCCACTTGTTACTAGAGTAAAAAAAGCTGAAGTCGCTCTTCCTGGTGGTGATGCAATTGGATCACGTGGCTTAGATTTTCATATTGATGGCTTGACGCAAATGGGCGCACAAGTTCATTCAGAGCATGGTTATGTAATTGCAGAAGCACCAACTGGCTTAGTTGGCGCCGCAATAACTTTAGAGTTTCCAAGTGTTGGTGCTACTGAAAACATAATGACTGCTGCAGTTTTGGCTAAAGGTGTAACAACTATTGATAATGCAGCTCGTGAGCCAGATGTAGTAGATCTCGGTGAGTTCTTAATTGCAATGGGTGCAAAAATTTCTGGGCTTGGTTCACATACCATCGAAGTAACTGGTGTTGCCAAATTAAATCCAGCAACTCATGCCACATTGCCAGATCGCATAGTTGCCGGTACTTGGGCATTTGCTGCTGCGATGACACGTGGTGATATCACAATAGAAAATGGCAGAGTTGAACATTTAGAGCTTCCACTTGATAAGTTGGTTGCAGCTGGTGCGGTAATTACTACAACTGAAAATGGCTTTAGAGTAAAGATGGATCGCAGGCCATCAGCAGTTGATGTTGCCACACTTCCCTACCCAGGATTTCCAACTGATTTACAGCCAATGGTAATTACCTTAAACGCGATTGCAGATGGCACCTCATTAGTTACCGAAAACGTATTTGAAGGCAGGTTCATGTTTGTAAATGAGTTACTTAGATTAGGTGCCAAAGTTTCAGTAGATGGCCACCATGCTGCGATAACTGGAATTAAACAATTATCTGCTGCCCCAGTTGCTGCAACTGATATTCGGGCTGGCGCTGGTTTAGTGCTGGCGGCCCTAGTTAGTGATGGTGAGACAATTATTGAAGATGCTTTTCATATTGATCGTGGTTACCCAGATTTTGCAAAGCAATTAACGCAGTTAGGCGCTGATGTCACGCGAATCTAAGGATCAAGCAGCTACTTATTCACCAGATCGAAACTTAGCGCTTGAGTTAGTGCGCGTTACTGAAACTGCAGCTGTTGCCGCCTCGGCGTGGGTAGGCCGCGGTGATAAAGATGCCGCAGATGGCGCAGCCGTTGCTGCAATGCGCAAGATGATTAATACCGTTGATATGCAAGGTGTAATTGTGATTGGTGAAGGTGAAAAAGATAACGCACCGATGTTGCACAACGGTGAAGTAGTTGGAAATGGTAATGGCCCATTGTGTGATGTGGCAGTTGACCCAATTGATGGCACAACTCTTACCTCAGCTGGATTAAATGGCGCTGTAAGTGTAATTGCACTTGCCCCACGTGGTTCAATGTTTGATCCAAAAGATGTTTATTACATGAACAAGATTGTTACTGGACCAGAGGCGGCATCTGTCATTGATATTACTGCGCCAGCTGGTGAGAATGTTCGCAGGGTTGCAAAAGCTAAAGGTGTAGATGTCAGCGACATAACTGTGATTGTGCTGGATCGCCCGCGTCATGATGAATTATTAAAGGAGCTGCGTGCAGCTGGTGCTCGAATTAGATTAATTCGTGATGGTGATGTGGCAGCTGCAATTGAAACTGCAAGACCTAATACTGGTATTGATATCTTGATGGGAATTGGCGGAACCCCTGAAGGTGTAGTAACCGCTGCTGCAATGCGAGCACTTGGCGGTGTTATCCAAGGTCAACTTCATCCGCGCAGTGATGGCGAGCGCGAGAGCGCTAAGAAAGCTGGCTATGACCTATCCAAGGTTTACACCACAAATGATTTAGTTTCATCCGATGATGTTTTCTTTTCAGCCACTGGAATTACCGATGGTGAGCTATTAAAAGGTGTTCGCCATACCGCATTTGGCGCAGTGAGTCAGTCGTTAGTTATTAGAGGAAGATCAAAAACTGTTCGAATTATTGAAACCGAGCACCGCTTTAATTAATTTGCGCTCTCACCAAGTATTGAAACTCGATTGTTTGCAACTGAGATAAAGCCGCCATTAATCACAAAATCATTTACTGAGCCATCAGCAGTTTTAATTGAAACAGTGCCATCAGCTAGTACCCCAAGAAGTGGTGCGTGATTAGGAAGAACTCCTAGATCTCCTTCTAGTGTGCGCGCAGATACCATCTTCGCTTCACCAGACCACACCCGCTTCTCCGGGGTTACTACCTCAACTCTTAGCATTTTTAGGACTTAGCCAACTCTGCTGCTTTGCGTTCCACATCTTCTAAGCCACCACACATAAAGAAGGCTTGCTCAGGAACATGGTCATACTTTCCATCGGCTAACGCTTCAAATGCTGCGATTGTTTCAGTCAATGGCACAAATGAACCATCAAGACCGGTAAAGACCTTAGCTACGAAAGTATTTTGTGACAAGAATCGTTGAATACGACGAGCACGACCTACCAGAATTCGATCCTCTTCAGAGAGTTCATCAATACCAAGAATTGCAATAATGTCTTGCAGATCCTTGTAGCGTTGCAGAATTTGCTTAACCCGGTTTGCAACACGGAAGTGATGCTCACCGATATAGCGTGGATCCAAAATACGTGATGTTGAATCAAGTGGATCTACGGCAGGGTAAATACCAAGCTCAGAGATTGGACGAGACAACACAGTTGTTGCATCTAAGTGAGCGAAGGTGGTGTGTGGAGCTGGGTCGGTGATGTCATCAGCTGGAACATAAATTGCTTGCATCGAGGTAATTGAGTGACCACGAGTTGAAGTAATTCGCTCCTGTAATTGACCCATCTCATCAGCAAGTGTTGGTTGGTAACCAACTGCAGATGGCATACGGCCTAGCAGTGTTGAAACCTCAGATCCAGCTTGAGTAAAGCGGAAGATGTTATCGATGAATAAAAGCACATCCTGCTTCTGCACATCACGGAAGTACTCCGCCATGGTTAATGCAGAAAGTGCCACACGCAAACGAGTTCCAGGTGGCTCATCCATTTGTCCGAAAACTAATGCGGTCTTATTAATAACACCGGTTTCAGTCATTTCTAGGAACAAGTCATTACCTTCACGGGTACGCTCACCAACACCGGCGAATACAGATACGCCACCGAAGTTTTCAGATACACGATAAATCATTTCTTGAATCAAAACTGTCTTACCAACACCGGCGCCACCAAATAGACCGATCTTTCCACCACGTACATATGGTGTTAATAGATCGATAACTTTGATACCGGTTTCAAACATCTCTGTCTTTGATTCAAGTTGATCAAAGGCTGGAGCTGTGCGGTGGATTGGCCAACGCTCCTTAATATCTAATGATGATGTTGGAACATCTAGTGATTCACCCAAGGTATTGAAAACGTGGCCTTTTGTTACATCTCCAACAGGAACCGAGATCGCAGATCCAGTGTCAGAAACGGTTGCACCACGGACCATGCCGTCAGTTGGTTGCATAGAGATTGCGCGAACTAAGTTGTCACCAATGTGTTGTGCAACCTCAAGGGTTAACTTCTTAGTCTCACCTCCTACTGTTACCTCAACATTTAACGCATTAAAGATGGCTGGCATTGCATCGGCGGGAAATTCAATATCCACTACCGGTCCAATTACACGGGCAACTCTTCCAGTTGCTGTTTTAACTGACATTATTCGCTCCCTGCGCTAGCTGAGGCCAACGCATCTGCGCCGCCTACGATTTCACTGATCTCTTGGGTAATTTCGGCTTGACGAGCCGCGTTTGCAAGTCGAGTTAACGACTTAATTAATTCATCAGCATTGTCAGTTGCTGATTTCATAGCGCGACGGCGTGCTGCATGCTCAGAAGCTGCAGATTGCAACATCGCGTTAAATACTCGAGCCTGAATGTAGCGAGGAAGAAGTGCATTTAGGACCTCGCCAGCATTTGGTTCGAATTCATACATTGGCATTAAGCCAGCTGGTGCAGATGATTCAACAACTTCAAGTGGCAGCATTCGCTTGGCATCTGGAGTTTGAGTGATCATCGATTTAAACTCGGTATAAATAATATGTAATTCATCAACACCATTTGGATCTGTTTGAGCATCTGCAATAAAAGCTGAAATTAATGAATCAGATACCTCTTTGGCATGAGCATAAGTTGGGTTATCTGAGAAGCCAGACCAAGATTGTGTAATTTTGCGATTGCGGAACTTATAGAAGTTAATTCCTTTTCGTCCTACCAAGTACGGATTAACCTCAAGTCCACGAGATTCAAGCAGAGTGATTAATTGATCACCCTCTTTGATCGCCGCATTTGAATAAGCACCAGCCATACCGCGATCTGCAGTAATAATTAACACAGCAGCCCGCTTTGGATTTGCTGACTCTGTTGTTAATGGATGGTTGGTACTAGATAAAGATGCCACAGCAGAGACAGCTCGGGTTAACTCATTTGCATAAGGAGATGAGGCGGCAACTTTTTGTTGCGCCTTTACAATGCGAGAAGCTGAAATTAGCTCCATCGCCTTCGTAATCTTCTTAGTCGCCTTTACCGAGCGCATACGGCGGCGGTAAATTCGAAGTTGGGCACCCATTTGTTTTCTCTCTTATCGCTCTCTAGTTGCTTCTTTAATTATCTTTTAACCGATGGAACTTGGCGAGTAATTTGCTCATTATCTTCACCAGATAATGCATCAGCTTTTTTCTCATTTACAGCTGGTGCAACTGATGATTTGAATTGAGTTTTAAATGTGGCAATCGCTTCTTCAAGGGATGCGATTGTGTCATCACTTAATTCGCGAGTTGATGAGATTACATCGTTGATCGCCTTGCGCTCACGAGCAATGAAATCTAAGAACTCAGTTTCAAATCGGCGAATATCAGCAACTGGAATTGAATCCATCTTGCCGGTTGTTCCCGCCCAAATTGAAGCTACTTGGCGCTCTACGGAAAATGGTGAGTACTGACCTTGTTTTAGCAGTTCAACCATTCGCGCACCGCGCTCTAGTTGTGCCTTTGAAGCAGCATCTAGATCTGAACCAAAAGCTGCGAATGCTTCTAGTTCACGGAACTGTGCAAGATCAAGACGCAAACGTCCAGCAATCTTTTTCATCGCCTTAGTTTGTGCAGATGAACCCACGCGAGAGACTGAAATACCTACGTTAATCGCTGGGCGAACACCTGCGTTAAACAGATCTGTTTCTAAGAAACACTGACCATCGGTAATTGAAATAACGTTGGTCGGAATAAATGCAGATACGTCATTACCCTTTGTTTCAATGATTGGCAGGCCTGTCATTGAACCGCCACCTAATTCATCAGATAACTTCGCACAACGCTCTAGCAAACGTGAGTGTAAATAAAACACATCTCCTGGGTATGCCTCGCGGCCCGGTGGGCGCCTTAGCAATAGCGATACTGAACGATACGCCTCAGCTTGCTTTGAAAGATCATCAAAAATAATTAAGACATGTTGTCCGTTATACATCCAGTGCTGACCAATAGATGATCCGGTGTATGGCGCTAAATATTTGAAACCAGCTGGATCAGATGCAGGAGCTGCAACGATCGTTGTGTACTCCATTGCACCAGCAGCTTCTAATGCACCTTTAACTGAAGCAATTGTTGAACCTTTTTGGCCAATTGCAACATAAATACATTTAACCTGCTTCTTTGGATCACCAGTTTTCCAGTTTTCTAACTGGTTAATGATTGTGTCAATTGCAATTGCAGTCTTACCAGTCTGGCGATCACCAATGATCAACTGACGCTGACCACGACCGATTGCAGTCATTGAGTCAATTGCTTTAATACCAGTCTGCATTGGCTCTTTAACTGGCTGGCGTTGCACAACAGATGGCGCCTGAATTTCAAGTGCGCGAGTTGTCTCAGCTTTAATCTCGCCCTTGCCATCAATTGGTCGACCAAGTGCATCAACTACACGTCCTAGGAAACCATCGCCAACTGGAACAGAGAGAATTTCTCCAGTACGACGAACTGATGTTCCTTCTTCAATTCCGGTGAACTCACCCAAGATAACAACACCGATTTCGCGAACATCTAAGTTCAGCGCTAGTCCTAGTGTGCCATTTTCAAACTTTAATAATTCGTTGGTCATAGTTGATGGCAGACCTTCGATACGTGCGATGCCATCACCTGCCTCAGTTACTGTTCCAATTTCATCTTTAACTGCAGCCCCTGGTTTATATGCGGCGACATGCTTTGCCAGCGCATCGCGGATCTCTTCCGGGCGGATCGTAACTTCAGCCATCTTCTCTCTTCTCTCTCTTTATATAACTAGAAAGGTTATCTCTAGTTAATTCTTTGATTTAACCTACGAGCGCTCTGCTCGCCTCTGCTAAACGATTTACAACGGTGCCATCAATAATCTCATCGCCATAGCGAATCGAAATGCCACCTAAAACCTTAGGATCGACCTCAACATTTATGTGAACAGATTTACCAATTGCTTTGCCAAGTGCGGTAACTAAATTTTTCTGTTGAGCCGGGTCAAGTGCCACAGCAGTTTTTACATGTGCAACTACGCGGTTTCGGCGAATTGAAACGTAGTGTGAGTATGCAGCTAATGTCGCATCAAGGTTGCGGCCACGACGTAGCACAACTACTCGACGAAGTAAGTTAAGAGTTGAATTTGCATACTTACCTTTAGTAATTGATTCCAGTAATGCCACCTTGCCAGAATCAGAATCTGCGGCGGTATTTAATGCCTGACGCAGCGCTGGATTAGCAGTTAGTACTCGAGCAAAATTAAATAATTGATCTTCAACCTGATCTAACTCATTGTTTTTATCTGCAACAAAACTCTCTGCTTCAACCGCTAATTGTTCAATCGCATCTGCCAACTCAGATGGATTAGACCATCGAAG
>JBIIXT010000041.1:0-8573 GCA_044347205.1 Candidatus Nanopelagicus sp.
TAGAAGCAATACGCCACCGACGGCTGTCATCGCCAAAATCTGATAAGTAGCAAGGATTGCACCGAGAAATAAACCAATCCCAGTCCAAAGAAATTGGTAGATACCAACCGGAAGTGATGAAGCGGCAACACCCCAACCAAGGGTTGCTGCAAAAGCCATTGCTGTAAAGAAATCCATAGTGCTCTTTAAAACTAATTGATCTAAGCCAGTCCCCATACCATCACTGATACTTCCCATGATTGCTAAGGGACCAATAGCGAAAATTAGAGAAGCAGAAACAAAACCTTCTACGAAATGAGAATCACCCTTTTTAGAAAATCGCTGTTTTAATGTTGAGCCAGCATTTTCTAGTCGTTCCTCTATTCGCATAAATGAACCCAGTATTGCTCCAAACAAAAGTGAGAAAACTACAACCAGCATTGTGGCACCATTTGGTAATTGATCAACTAGCTCTGAATTCCAATATGCAGCCATTGCATCAGCTGCTGTAATGAAGGTGACGCAACCTAGAACCTGAGTTATAAGATCCCTTAAGCCTTGTTTAAACTTAGAACCGAGTGCAACACCGATAGCACCACCAATAATAATGGCGACAATATTTAAAACCGTACCCGCTCCGACAAACATTAATAGAACCTAAGAAATGAGATAAACCCGACAACTACACAGTAGATTGCAAATGGATACAGCGTTTTAGTTTTAAACCACTGAACCAGAAATTTAACACTGAAATAAGTAGCTACGAATGAAACTACACACCCAACAAATATTTCACCCAAAATTGTGTTGGTTTGTGAGGTGAATAAATCAGGCAATTTAATGATAGCTGCGCCAAGTATCACTGGAAGTGCCATCAAAAAGGCAAAATCAGAAGCAACTGAGTGATTTAGTTTGCGTAATAATCCAGCGCTCATCGTTATGCCAAACCTGCTTATCCCGGCAAATAAAGCCAACGATTGACCGAAGCCAATCACTAACGCATTCTTTGCATTGATACGATGATCGATCTCAGCATCAGAATCTGAAAATTCATGCACAATATCTCGTCTTGATAATCTTTCTGCTGCGATCAGAAGAAAACCATTAATGAAGAGGAAGGCTGCCGAGTATTTAGGATTACCAAAAATACTTTGAAAATAATCTTCAAATAACAACCCCAGTACACCCACGGGAATTGTGGCAATGACTATATAACCAAGCACGCGAAACTGAACACTCTGATAATCCCGCTTAATAATTGATCTACTAGCTCCGACCAATAAATTGATCCAACGTTTTCTAAACACTAAGAACAAAGCCACTGCAGAGGCTAAGTGCATGGCGATAGTTATCAGTAAATATGCTTGATTCTCTTCATTCATGAATTTTGCAAAACCCCCGCCTAACCAAGCGGGAATTAAAATCGCATGTCCCAAACTTGAGATTGGAAAAAGCTCGGTGGCGCCTTGGATCAGACCGATAATGATTGATTGGCCGTAAGTAAACTCCATGATTAGCAGCCAATCGCCTCAATAATAATTTTCATTAGACTATAGTTTAACAGTGCCAAACTGGATAATTCGCTTAATGAACTTGCTAAAACCACATAAAAGCATACCCATAACACCATGGCGAGCAGCGCACACATGGGATATTGGGTTCACTACATCGGATTTAAGTCGTGGCTTCATTTTAATATTTGGATTAAGTATTTTTGGTATTGGTGAGTCGATGCTCGTTATCTCCTCGTTAGGAAATTCTCCTTGGGTAGTTTTATCAGAAGGTATATCAAATTACTCACCATTTAATATTGGGCAAGCAACCTTTTTAGTTAGCTTGTCAGTACTACTTCTATGGATACCCCTAAAGCAGAAACCTGGTTTTGGAACTTTAATGAATATTCTGGTTATCGCCTACTCTCTTGAACTCGGTCTTCACCTTCTGCCAACGACCAGCTCAATACTTATTCAGTATCTTTATCTATTTGTTGGAATTTTTTTGGTAGGGGTGGGTTCTGCCCTATACATAACCTGTGGCCTTGGAACTGGACCAAGGGATGGCTTGATGACTGGACTACATTACAAAACAGGCATTCGGGTTGGTCGAGTTCGGCTAGGCATCGAAGTGGTCGCACTGAGCGTGGGATTCCTACTAGGTGGCACGCTTGGCGTTGGAACGGCTTTCTTCGCGCTCCTTATTGGCCAATCAGTAGCGATATCCCTTGGTGTCGTAAGCCGACTTACCTCTCAGTAACCCTTAAGTTAGAGCCACTCCCCTCAGTTTGTTGGACTGCATTCAACAACATGTCGAAAACACCATGTTAAAAAAACAGAAGGGTAATTCCATGCTTGATAGCTTCTTTAAAATCACTCAGCGTGGCTCAACCGTAGCTCGTGAAGTTCGTGGCGGAGTCGTCACATTCTTCACAATGGCCTACATAGTTGCGCTAAATCCACTTATCATCGGTCTTGCAAAAGATGTTGATGGAAAATACATTGGCGGCGGCGACGCTCCAAATCTTGCACTAGTTGCAGCTGCTACCGCATTAATTGCGGGAGTTATGACGATTCTTATGGGAGTTGTAGCTAACTTTCCATTAGCAATCGCCACCGGCCTTGGCTTGAATACATTCGTAGCCGTCGGTATCGCTTCAAAGATGAGCTGGGCCGATGCAATGGGCTTAGTTGTTCTTGAAGGAATTATTATTCTTATATTGGTTTTAACTGGCTTTAGAGTTGCTGTCTTTCGCGCAGTACCTACTCAGTTAAAAATCGCTATCTCAGTTGGTATCGGCTTATTTATCGCTCTTATCGGACTTGTAGATGCAGGCTTCGTACGTAAGACGGGTCCTGGCTCAGCTGTTGTGCCAGTAGCTTTAGGCGATAATGGAAATCTAATCGGATGGCCAGTAGTTGTCTTCGCTTTTGGTCTATTCCTGATGATTGGTCTAACTGTTAAGAAGGTAAAGGGTGCACTCCTTATCGGAATAACACTAACTACCTTGGTGGCAATCGCAGTTGAATCAGCATTTAAAGTTGGACCATTTGTTGGGCCTAATGGCGTCAATCCAAAGGGTTGGAATTTAAATACACCAGCACTTCCAGATGCAATTGTTGCTACACCGAATTTTGGAATCTTAGGTGATTTCAATCTTCTGGGTGGATTTGATCGAATCTCAATCGTTGCAGCTGCTCTACTAGTATTCACATTATTACTGGCTGACTTCTTTGACACTATGGGAACGATGACAGCAATTGGTCAACAAGCTGGTTTGGTTGATCGCAATGGCAACGTAGAGGGCGCAGAGCGCATTCTGTTGATTGACTCAATCGCAGCAGCAGCTGGTGGAGCTGGTTCAGTTTCATCAAACACCTCATACATTGAATCAGCTTCTGGCGTTGGTGAAGGTGCAAAGACAGGTTTAGCTTCAGTTGTTACTGGAGTTCTATTCCTTCTAACCACATTCCTAGCACCATTGGTAGCAATAATTCCTTACGAAGCTGCTACTCCTGCTCTGATCATCGTTGGATTCATGATGATGACCCAGATCAAGGGAATTGATTGGGATGATCTAGGTATTGCAATTCCTGCATTCCTAACAATTATCTTGATGCCATTTACATACAATATCTCAGTCGGAATTGGCGCTGGATTTGTATCATTTGTAGTAATTCGTTTGATTCAAGGAAAGCGTAAAGAAATTCATCCATTGATGTACGTTGTGGCTGGATTATT
Organism: Candidatus Nanopelagicus sp.; assembly: GCA_044347205.1. Taxonomy (GTDB): domain Bacteria; phylum Actinomycetota; class Actinomycetes; order Nanopelagicales; family Nanopelagicaceae; genus Nanopelagicus. The sequence continues at coordinate 3,715 of JBIIXT010000041.1, forward strand.
TATGATCTACTTCTTGCAATCACCAATTAATATCTGGACAGCTTAAACATATAAATCAAATAGTGGGCAACCCCGTGTTGCCCACTATTTTTTTACCAATTTATCTTTTGCGCGCCCTTTGCTAACAATAATTGATTGACTTTAGAAAATGGTTTAGAACCGAAGAAACCTCTATAAGCTGACAAAGGACTCGGATGAGCGCTGCTTATTACGTGATCTGAGTTAAAATAACCTTTCAACTCCTGGGCATCATTGCCCCATAGAACTGCTATAGCTCCATTATCGGCAACTACTTTTACTATTCGCTCCGTTACTAATCTCCAACTACTACCGCGGTGATCATTGGTGCCATTCTTGCCAATTGTTAAAGTACGATTTAATAACATCACTCCCTGACTCGCCCAATCACTTAGATCACCATTTGTCCTTTCAATACTTAAATCATCTGATAACTCTTTAAAAATATTCCTCAATGAGGCAGGTAAGACAGCCGATTTGGATGGGATGGAGAAAGCTAGTCCCATTGCATGGTCAAATCTTGGATATGGATCCTGACCTAGGATTAAAACTTTGACATTTGATGGTGAAATTTCAAGGGCTCGAAAGATTAGACCTAAATCAGGCTGATAATTATCACCAATCGCTTTTTCTACTTTATTGATCTCATCTTGATCAAGTAGTTTTTTCCACACACTAGGAAGTTGATCCCACAAACTAAATTGCTCGAGCAAAGTATCTGCCGCCATCATTTTGTACACTTATTGGTATGCCATAAGCCTGGCTCATAAACGCATTATTTATTACTCGATCAACTGCGCCCTGAGCAATAACTTCACCATCTTTAAGCAACAAGGCGTGTGTTGTACCGATTGGAATCTCTTCAATATGGTGTGTAACGATTACTGTTGCTGGTGAATGAGGATCTAAAGCAAGTTGTTCCAACCTTTGGAGCAAATCCTCTCGCCCACCCAGATCCAGGGAGGATGCGGGTTCATCTAAAAGCAATAGTTCTGGATCAGCCATTAATGCCCGTGCAATTTGAACTCTTTTTTTCTCACCCTCACTTAGTGAAGCAAAAACCCTCTCACCCAAATCTCGAACACCAAGGGCGGTTAACAAAGCTTTAGCACGAGACTCATCCCATAAATCATAATTTTCTTGCCAACGTCCCAGCATCGCATAAGCCGCAGTTAAAACTATATCCATAACAATCTCATCCTCCGGAAATTCCTTAACAAGAGCCGAAGAAGTTATACCTATTCGAGTTCGCAATTCGAATACATCAATCCTGCCTAATTTTTCTCCCAAGATTTTAATACTTCCCGAAGTGGGATGTATTAAAGTTGCGCATAGCTGCAACAAGGTTGTTTTGCCCGCGCCGTTAGGTCCAAGAATTACCCATCGTTCTTGGGAATTTACCGACCAAGAAACTGGACCAAGAATATTCTTTTCGCCTCTTCGAACAATGACATCATCGAACTCGAAAATAGCGCTCACAATGAGAAAAGATACCCGCAATCAGAGATATAACCGATAATCTGAGCATATGGCTACCCAGAATAATGATGATTTCACCGGATTAATTCTTGTTTCTGGCGTAGATAAACCTGGTATCACCTCAGCTGTGATCAATAAACTGGCAGAGTTTTCAGTTGAAATTCTAGATATCAAGCAAATTATTGTGGGAGAAAGATTGCTACTAACAATCTTGATTAAATTACTCCCAGACCATGCTTTGGCGGTCGAAGCTGATTTGGAGTTACTCGCCAAGGAAATCTCCTCCGATATTGCAATCGATTTCTCACAAAATACCCTCAACAAGGCAGAGAGTTACAAGGCCTTCTTTATGCTGGTAGAACAAAACCTTAATCTTAAGAATTTAGCACTTCTAACTGAATGCATTCAACAAATTGGTGCGAATATCTTGAATATGCAGATCGAGAAGATGGCCGAATTAACTGGGATCACATTCCAAGCTGAGTTCACAAATCTAGATTTTGAAAAAGTGCGGCAGCAGATAAAGCAACTAGCCCTTGATCATCAAATGGATATTTATTTTGACACCGAATTACTAAACAACGGTGATCGTAAATTATTCGTTTTTGATATGGATTCAACTTTGATTGGTGAAGAAGTAATTGATCAATTGGCCGAAAAAGCTGGTGTAGCAACACAGGTTGAAGCCATTACCGAAAAAGCGATGGCTGGTGAGTTGGACTTCACGCAATCTCTTAAGGAGCGAGTATCCCTTCTTGCCGGATTGAAAGTAGGCGCGACTAAGGAGATCTCAGAATCTATAACATTTAATCCCGGGGTATTAGAAACATTAAGTGCTATAAAGAAGGCTGGGCATAAGGTTGCCGTAGTTAGCGGTGGGTTCCTTGATGTCATTAAAGAGCCGTTAGATGCAATCTCAGTAGATTATATTTTCGCTAATAAATTGGAGATTAAAAACGGCTTACTAACTGGTGATTTAGAGGGTGAGATTATGAACAGTGAAGGCAAAGCTCAATCGCTTAAATTTGCTGCAGAAAAAGAGAGAATTTCTCTTGATAACACAGTTGCCGTAGGTGATGGTGCAAATGATCTTGCAATGATGGCAATTGCAGGACATAGTTTTGCCTACAACGCGAAAGAGATTGTTCGAAGTAAGGCACATTCAACTATTTCACACCCAGATATGAGGGCCTTACTTCTATTTACCGGTGTTAAGTAAATTGAGCGTTAGCTAATTTTCTAAGTTTGGTTACCATTTTCGCCGGCTCCGCATCATTGTAGACAGCACTGCCAGCGACAAAGCAATCAGCCCCTGCCTTAGCGGCCGTCTCAATTGTCTTTTCAGAGATCCCGCCATCGACTTGTAACGATATATGATCTAGTGCAAGAGCGTTAATTTGAGATCTGGCTTCAACTACTTTCTCCAATTGATCAGCCATAAAACTTTGTCCTCCGAATCCGGGTTCAACGGTCATAATTAACAACATATCAATATCAGGTAAGTATTTTGCAATTTCTGAATAGGCAGTTTTGGGCTTTATTGCCAACCCCACCTTTGCTCCATTTGATCTAATATTTGAAATCAATGTGGGAATCTCTTTAGCAGCTTCAAAATGAAAAGTTACTGAGTATGCACCTTTTTCCGCGTATTTTGGAGCAAAATAATCAGGTTCAGCAATCATTAAATGGGCATCAACTTTAAGGGGAGAAATCTTGATTATCTGAGCTGCCTGATCTAAATCGAAAGTGAAATTTGGTACAAACTTATTGTCCATAATATCTAAATGGAGGAAATCTGATTCTGCAGCAACCTTTTTGATTTCATTTTCTAGATCATCAAAATTTGCATTTAAAATACTAGGCGAAATATGAGCGATTAATTTTTGATTCATCAGCCAATTTAACCAATTTTCTGGAGAAAAGCCATGAACATGCTGTCGGATTTGTCGCGATGGGTCCAAAGTTGAACTGTTCCGTCTTCTAGATGACCCGCAGAGTGGGCATTATCCAATTTTGAAATATCTAGTATGCGCATATCTGGGTGATCAATCAAAAAATTCATAACCTGCGCCTTGCTTTCAGATAAATGCGGTGAACAAGTAACGTATGCAATAACGCCATTTGGTTTGAGTAATTTTGCGCCGCTGCTTAGAAGATCTCGTTGTATAACGACTAGATCTTTTAAATCAGCGAGTGTTTTACGCCATCTAGCCTCTGGCCTTCTTCGCAATGCTCCTAGGCCGGTACAAGGAGCATCGATCAAGATTCGATCAAATAGTTGGTTAAAGCTACTTGGCTCACGCCCATCTAGGCTTACAACTAAATCGTTATTAACAACGCGTTTCACTAACTCTGCCCGATGAGCTATTGGTTCATTTGCTAAGAAACTAATCTCTGGCTCTTTTTCGATAAGTGAATGGAAAAGATACGCAGCCTTTCCACCAGGACCTGCACACATATCTAACCAATCTAATCCTGGTTCCCAGGTTGCTAAGAAATTTTCAACCACGATCTGTGAACCGCGATCTTGTACACCAGCTCGGCGTTCAACAATTGGCAAGAACTCAGATGGCACATTAGAAATATGGTAACCATTTATTACGCCATCAATTTTGACCGCACCTAGCTCAAGAAACTCTTCATGTGTGGACTTTCCTGGCCAGCGAATTATGTCTGGAACGGCAGCTTCATTATTTGCAGTGAGTAATTCTTCTACCTCACTCCAGTCCTTTAGCTGATCGTGATATGCGTTGATTATCCATTTTGGATGGCTGTACTGCACGCTAAGAGAATCCACCATATCCAAATGTGCCAAATCAGCAGAAATCTCCTGATCCTCTGCAACCTTTCGAAGAATTGCATTTACATAACTAGCTTTTGAATCACCGGCCGCAAATCGTGCGACTTCAACAGTTTCACTAACAGCTGCGTGGTTTGGAATGCGCATTTGAGTTAATTGATGAATTCCCATGCGTAGTAAATCCTGGATCTGCGGATCAAGTAATTCAAACTCTCGATCAATAAATTTTTTGACAATGAAATCATGGCGACCTTGCATACGCAACGTTCCATAAGAGATCTCAGTGACTAAATTTTTGTCCTTTTGTTCTAACTTACTTTTCCGAAGTAATTCAGGCAAACGGATGTTGGCAAAAGCCCCTTCCCTATTGACCTGGGATATCAGTTGATATGCCAACAATCTGGCTTGATTCGGGGATGGCTTACGCAAAATTTATCTCCGTATTACTTCTTAATCCATTATAGAAATCTACACCACTCATTGATTTGCGACCTTCTGGAGTTAAAGAGGTTATTTCTATTGAGAAATCACTTGTGCCGACTAATAATCTATTTCCAACTAA
>JBIIXT010000042.1:0-8134 GCA_044347205.1 Candidatus Nanopelagicus sp.
TTGATCTAAAGGTAGATTCTGGTGAAATCTTGGCGATCCTTGGTGAGAACGGCGCCGGAAAATCCACTTTAATGAATATTGTCTATGGATTATTAAAAGCTGATTCTGGTGAAATCTTTGTAGATGGCAAAGCAGTCAATATTAACTCACCCGCTGATGCTTTAAGCGTTGGAATTGGAATGGTTCATCAACATTTTATGTTGATACCAGTTTTCACAGTTGCTGAAAATATAGTTTTAGGACATGAAGATGTGCATAGAGGACGATTAACTCTGCATGAAGCAAAGATTAAAATTAAGAAAATATCTGATGACTTTAAATTTGAGATAGACCCAGATGCACTCGTTGAAGAGCTGCCTGTTGGAATTCAGCAAAGAATTGAGATTATCCGTGCACTTATGTACGACGCAAAAGTATTAATTTTAGATGAACCAACTGCTGTCTTAACACCGCAAGAAACAGATGAACTTTTAAACATAATGCGAACACTTAAATCCAAGGGAACTTCAATTATTTTTATTACTCATAAATTAAGAGAAGTAAAGGCGGTCGCTGATCGAATTTCAGTTATTAGGAGAGGAAAGGTAGTTGGAACAACATCACCAACTACTACCCAAGAAGAGTTAGCCAGCATGATGGTGGGCCACGAGGTGGATCTGACGGCAAGGAAATCTGTATCAAAAGCTGGAAGAAATATTCTTGAGGTTACAAATTTAAATGTTTTTGATGGCCTAGGTCGAAAAATTATTAAGGATCTGTCGTTAGAGATTAAGGCTGGTGAAATTTTAGCTATTGCGGGTGTGCAAGGAAATGGTCAATCAGAGTTAGCAAGAGCATTGATTAATCTAGAAGATCATGTAACTGGATCAATAAAATTAGATACAGAAGAGATTGTTGGAAAAAGTGTCCATGAAGCGCTGCAATCTGGAATTGCTTATGTGCCTGAATCTCGTGAGTTAGATGGCTTAATTGGCAGCTTTAGTATTGCTGAGAATTTAATACTAGATGTGCATAGCGTTTCACCGGTATCTAAAAATGGTCAGTTAAACATAAAATATATAAATGATAATGCAGATAAATTAATCAAGGAGTTTGATGTAAGAACTCAAAGTATTTTTGATACCGCATCCTCGTTATCTGGTGGAAACAAACAAAAAGTTGTACTAGCACGCGAACTATCCAGATTGGTGAAATTAGTGATCGCATCCCAGCCAACTCGAGGCCTAGATGTTGGTTCAATTGAGTTTGTTCACGAAAGATTAATTGCAGAAAAGGATTCAGGCAGAGCTGTTTTACTAATAAGTTCAGAGCTAGATGAGGTCTATGGTTTAGCGGATCGAATTGCTGTTATTTATAAGGGTGAAATTCTTGGCATTACAGATTCATCGATCAGTCGTGAAAAATTAGGTTTGATGATGGCTGGAGTTAAATAATGTTAAACCAAATGAAAAAAATTAAGAATGTTATGCAGCTGCCATTCTTAGCTTTTATTTTTGCCTTTCTAATTGGTGGCATAATAATTGCACTCACCGACTCTGAAGTTATGTCTAATTTAAGTTCTCCTAGGAAATTCATTACTTCATTCTTGGCAAAGATTGGAAATTCTTTCTTAGCCATATTCCAAGGTTCAATCTATGATGTAAATCTGGCAAGGGGTGAATCTTTCTTTAAAGGTTTTTATCCATTATCGGATACAGTTGTAAATGCCACTCCTTTGATATTGGCTGGTTTAGCCGTTTCATTAGCATTCAAGGCTGGCTTATTTAATATTGGCGCACAAGGCCAGTTTATTTTTGGCGCGATTGGTGCCTCTTATATTGGTTTTAACTTTGAATTTCCATCCCTCATCCATATTCCATTAGCGCTTACTGCTGGAATTATTTGTGCTGGCATCTACGGCGGATTCGTTGGATTCTTAAAGGCGAAAACTGGAGCACATGAGGTGATTGTGACCATCATGTTGAACTACATTGCTGCTTTTTTCTTACTATGGATTTTAAAAACTGAAACTTTTTTGAGGCCTGGCAATATAAATCCAATTGCACCAGAGGTTAAAGAAAGTGCCCAACTTCCATTATTTTTGGGCGAAGATCTTAGAATTCATGCTGGAATTATTATTGCACTTGTAACATCAATCTTTATTTGGTGGTTATTAAATAAGAGCACCCTAGGATTTAAATTTAGAGCAGTTGGTGCAAATGCAAATGCTGCAAAAACAGCGGGCATTTCAACTAGTTTTGTTACATTCTCAACAATGTTTATCTGCGGGGCACTTGCTGGCTTAGGCGGTGCAGTTCATGTCCTAGGTACTAACCACGCACTCGGTGCGGATATCGGTGGTAGCTATGGGTTTGATGCAATCACTGTTGCACTACTAGGTCGAGCTTCGGTTTTAGGAACTGTTTTAGCGGCCTTTTTATTTGGAGCGCTGCAAACCAGCGGCTTAAACCTTTTATCAGTAACGGGGACTCCATTCGAGATTGTTCAAGTTATTCAAGCATTAATAGTGCTCTTTATCGCAACCCCTGCCTTAATTAAATTCATATTTAGAATAAAGAATGAAGCCTCTGACAAAACGATGACTGCAAAAGGTTGGAACGGCTAATGAAATATTTAAGTGCAATTCAAAAACGCCAACTTCGTGGAATTCAAGTTATGTCTTTGCTACTAATTTTGTTTTCATATGTTTTCTACTTTAATTCAAAGAAAGTGGAGGATATAACCTTTGGTTTTGTAATTGACCAAGAATGGCAATTGATTAACGAATGGGTAGTTGCTTCAAGGAGTGGCTCAGGATTATTTTTGTTATTGGCTTTAATAGGAATTGGACTGGCTTATCTTCAATTTAGAAGCGGCAAGAAAATTGTAATGGGTAGCTTTATATTTGGGTTTGGAATCATTTTGGCATTTATGTGCTGGACAGCAAGTGGAAAATTTGTGCCATTTACTGGTATTTTGCAAGGGGCGATTATGTTCTCCGTTCCCTTAATTTTTGGATCACTCTCTGGACTGCTCTGTGAGAAATCTGGTGTTATCAATATTGCCATCGAGGGACAACTTCTATTTGCCGCCTGTATTTCTGCAATGATTGCAAGCATTAGCCAAAATGTAATTATCGGCCTGGTATTTGCACCAATTGCCGGAATGCTAGTTTCATTCCTACTAGCTTTTTTTGCAATTAAATATCAGGTTGACCAAGTAATCCTAGGTTTTGTTCTCAATGTATTAGTTATTGGATTGACTGGATATATTTACTCAAAGCTACTAGTTCCATATGGCGATGTCTGGAATCTCGGTCCAACCTTTGAAAGAATGCCAATTCCACTTCTTTCAAAACTTCCAATTATTGGCCCAATCTTGTTCAACCAAACCATCATCGTTTATTTGATGTATCTAATCGTTTTTGTCATTCAATTTGCATTGTTTAAAACCCGTTGGGGTCTTCGCACTAGAGCAATTGGTGAGTTACCAATTGCGGCTGACAGTGTTGGCATAGACGTTAATCGCCTTCGCTATAAAAATGTTTTATTGGCTGGATTAGTTGCGGGTATTGGTGGCTCTTACTTTACTTTGGGCGCCGTAGGCAGTTTCACAAAGGAGATGACAGCAGGAGCTGGTTTTATCGCGTTAGCATGTTTAATTTTCGGAAAATGGACTCCAAGGGGTGCGGTAACAGCTGCATTATTCTTTGGATTCACAACGAGCTTACAAGGCAATCTCTCAATAATCGGAGTTTCAATTCCATCTGAGTTCATGTTGATGGTGCCATACATTGCAACAATTATTGCTGTCTCTGGGGTAGTTGGTCGGGTTCGTGCTCCCGCAGCCGATGGAATCCCATATTCTCGCGGTAATAAATAATTTAATTTCGTAGGAGAATTGCCCCATGGAAATCAATTGGGACTCCCTGCATAAGTCTGCAAAAGAGATTATGCAAAAGGCTTATGCGCCTTATTCAAACTTTAAAGTTGGTGTTGCTGCACTAGTTGATGACGGTCGAGTAGTTGTTGGTTGCAACAGCGAGAACGCCAGCTACGGCGTTGGTTTGTGCGCTGAATGTGGATTAATCTCCTCATTAACTGCAACTGGTGGCGGCAGATTGATTGCAGTTGTTTGTGTAGATGGCGATGGGAATTACTTGTCACCTTGTGGTCGCTGTCGGCAATTGTTGTTTGAACATGGCGGCAACGAGATGCTGTTAATGACGCCAGATGGTCCAAAGCCAATGTCATACATACTGCCATGGGCATTTGGCCCAGAGGATTTAAATAAGTGAGTGAGCGTTACGCAGCTGTTGAAATAATCTCTGCGAAGCGAGATAAATTTGAATTAAACGATGATCAAATTGATTGGACGATTGATGCATATACCCGCGGTGTAATTGCGGATGAACAGATGTCAGCCTTGCTGATGGCAATTTTGTTAAATGGCATGAACAATCGAGAGATTTCTAGTTGGACAGATGCGATGATCGCAAGTGGTGAAAGAATGAACTGGTCGATGCTTGATCGCCCAACGGTAGATAAACATTCAACTGGCGGAGTTGGCGACAAAATTACTTTGCCACTAGCGCCCTTGGTTGCAGCATGTGGGGCAGCTGTTCCACAATTATCTGGCCGCGGCCTTGGACATACTGGTGGCACCTTAGACAAAATGGAATCAATTAAAGGATGGCGAGCATCCTTGAGTAATTCACAAATGCTTCAGGTATTACAAGATTGCGGCGCAGTTATTTGCGCAGCAGGCGCCGGATTGGCACCAGCTGATAAAAAACTTTATGCACTCCGTGATGTGACCGCAACAGTTGAAGCAATTCCACTTATTGCATCATCAATCATGAGTAAGAAAATTGCAGAAGGAACCAGTGCCTTAATTCTTGACGTAAAAACTGGATCTGGTGCGTTTATGAGCGATCCAAAGGATGCAGGCTTACTTGCTAGGACTATGGTGGAGTTAGGAAAGCGAGCCGGTGTTAAAACGCGTGCTTTAGTTACAGCAATGGATGTACCACTTGGTTTAACCGCTGGAAATGCACTTGAAGTCCGTGAAACATTAGAGGTCTTATCTGGCGGTGGACCAGCAGATGTTGTTGAGCTAACCGTTTTACTTGCCAATGAGATGCTGGATGCAGTTGGAATTAAGCCAAAGGTAGATCCGGCAACCGCCTTAAAAAATGGAATGGCGATGGATGCTTGGCGCAAAATGGTTGCGGCGCAAGGCGGAGACAATGATGCAGCTTTACCAGTTGCTAAAGAGAAAATTGAAATAACCGCCCAGCAAGATGGAAAGCTATTGACTTTAGATGCAATGAAAGTTGGCGTTGCCGCATGGCGATTGGGTGCTGGTCGTTCAAAGCAGGGCGAGGCGGTGCAGGCAGGTGCCGGAATTGAAATCCACGCTAAGCCAGGAGATATTGTTAAAGATGGTCAACCTATTTTGACCCTACATACCGATGAAAGCGCCAGGTTTGAGAGAGCAAAGGATGCATTAGTAGATGCATTTTCAATTGGCGGTAAAGATGAAAAAATAAATCGCCTACCATTAGTAATTGAACGGATAGAGGGTTAAGTGTCATTAAGTAATAAGCCTGGTATTGATCAAATAAAGCGACTACCGAAAGCAATTTTGCATGATCATTTAGATGGTGGTTTGCGCCCAGCTACAATAATTGAGATCGCAGAAAAAATTGGTTATAAAAAGCTTCCTACAACTGATGCGACTGAGTTAGGGAAATGGTTTGAAGAAGCTTGTAATTCCCACTCATTAGTTCGCTACCTAGAAACGTTTTCCCACACTATTGCGGTAATGCAAACACAAGAGGCCATTATTCAAGTTGCTCGTGAATGCGCAATTGACTTAGCGCGTGATGGTGTTGTTTATGCTGAGGTTCGCGGCGCACCAGAGCTATTTACTGAACAAGGATTAAGTATTGATCAGGTAGTTGAAGCAACCACTGAAGGTTACAAGCAGGGCATGGCAGAGGCAGCAAAAGAAGGAAAGATTATTAGAGTTGAATCTCTTCTTTGTGGAATGCGCCAAGCAGCCCGCTCACAAGAAACAGCAGAGGCTGTAGTTAAGTACCGTGACAAAGGTGTTGTCGGTTTTGATATTGCTGGACCAGAAGATGGTTTTCCACCAACTAAGCAATTAGAAACATTTGAATACCTGCGCCGCGAAAATGCGCACTTCACGATTCATGCCGGTGAGGCGTACGGCTTGCCATCTATTTGGGAGGCTATTCAAATTTGTGGCGCCGAAAGATTAGGACATGGTGTCCGAATTATTGATGATATTGATTTCAGTGGCGCAACACCAAAGCTAGGAAGATTATCTTCATATGTGCGCGATCGACGTATTCCACTAGAACTTTGCCCAACTTCAAATCTACAAACTGGTGCTGTAAAAACATATAAAGACCATCCAATCGGCGTATTAGCAAAATTAAGATTTCGTATCACTTTAAATACAGATAACCGATTAATGAGTAATACCTCAATGTCCCATGAGATGACAGAATGCGTTAAGGCTTTCGATTGGAAGTTTGTGGATCTACAACGTGTGACAGTTAATGCCCTTAAGAGTTCATTTATTCCATTTGAAGAGCGTTTAGAAATTATTGAAAAAGTTGTGAAGCCCGCATATCTGGCTATTGCTGCAGAGTAGCTGTTAGCTCTTTTTTAACAAGATCACATCGCAATTGCGCATCTGCCTTGCTGTTTGAAACTACCTCGATATAGCACTTTAATTTTGGCTCGGTACCACTTGGCCTAATGATGATTCTGATGCCATCGTTGTAATAAAAACGCACACCAGGAGTTGGCATGTTTTTAGATTTACTTAAATCCTCTGCTGAGATTAAGCCAGAGCCAGCAAGATCTGCTGGGGGATTAGCAATAACCATATCAAGCAATTTTTTGATTATTGATAGATCACTGACTCGAATTGATATCTGATCTGTTTTATGAAAACCGTATTCATCACCGATTAAGTTCAAGTAATCCGTTAAAGTAATTCCAGCATCCCGCAGCTCACCAACAATCTGAGCAATTAATAAGCCAACACTTATCCCATCCTTATCATTTACAGATTTTGGATCAATGCAGTAGCCCAGCGCCTCTTCATAACCAAAGGTGAGGTTTGCAACCTTGGAGACCCATTTAAATCCGGTCAAAGTCTCATGAAACTCAATGCCCGCTTTTTTTGCCATTTTGCTAAGGAGTGAGGATGAGACTAATGAGTTTGCATAAGCACCGTTATTTATTCGATCCTTTTCAATTAAATACTTGCCAACAATGGCACCGACTTCATCACCACGAAGCATTTGCCAACCATGGTCAGGATCATTAATTGCAATTGCACAGCGATCTGCATCAGGATCATTAGCGATTATTAGATCCGCACTCTCGCGCTTTGCATATTCAATTGCTAGATCCAGCACGCCAGACTCTTCTGGATTGGGAAATGGCGTAGTTGGAAAATTTGGATCTGGTTTTTCTTGCTCTAGAACAACAATTGGATTGGCGAACCCTGCCGATTGAAAAACCTGCAAGAGAGTTTGTGCACCAACTCCATGTAAGGGTGTGTAAACAATCCTAAGTTGGTTTGGCGTATGACAGATGCTTGCAACAGATTCAATGTAATCTGAAATGACTGAAGCAGGCACCGTTTCAAAGGTATTACTTCGATTAGGTTTTAAATCTGCACTAGCTATGAGATCAGAAATTTCAGCATCAACTGGTGGAATTATCTGTGAACCGTGGTATCTAACACCATTAATCATTCCACCCAAATAAACTTTGTAACCATTATCAATTGCCGGATTATGAGATGCGGTAACCATAATTCCAACATCTACCTTTAGCTTATTTACTGCAAATGCTAAAACTGGTGTTGGTAATTCACTAGGCAATACATATGTTTTAAATCCAGCGCCAGCTAGAATTTCGGCAGAATCTTTAGCAAACTCTGCTGAGCCGTGTCGGGCATCTCGACCAATTACTACTGAATTCAAATTATGTTTTTTCATAAAGGCGGCAATGCCGGTTGCAGTTCTGCTGACCACGGCGCGGTTCATACACGATGGACCTGGGCCAACAGCACCGCGTAATCCGGCAGTTCCAAACTCTAAAAAGCC
>JBIIXT010000016.1:0-15084 GCA_044347205.1 Candidatus Nanopelagicus sp.
CGGCAGTTTTACTTGCGCTTATATTTTGCCATGTTTTTGTGGTTAACGAGATCATCACGGCTTCCTCGGCCCGCTTCCCTTGAAGTAACGACTAAAGTCGAGACCGATCACCCCCAAGATTAAAGCGTCTAGATTCTTAATCTAGTTTTTTTCATTATTTAGTTGTGTTAGTGCTGAACCGCTTATTTTAGAGGGTTATTCCAGAAACTGTTAATCGATGTTAAAAAGTACTAATAACTAGTCGTAATCCTGATCCTTGCTTTTCTTTCCGCCCTTGCCAGTATTCCTTCTTGAAACCTCACGATCAACCTCGCGCTGCGCCTGCTTCTCCATCAAAGTATTTCGTTTGTCATGTGCTTTTTTGCCCTTAGCAATTGCAATCTCAATCTTCGCTTTACCATCTTTAAAATAAAGGGAGAGTGGAATCAGGGTTAACCCACCCGCCTTAATCACACCATTGATTTGTGCAATTTCTCGTTTATGTAATAACAGTTTTCGCTCACGTCTTGGCATGTGGTTTGTCCAACTACCTTGGTTGTATTCAGGAATGTGAACACCGCTGACCCAGATCTCACCATCGCGTGCCATGGCATAACCATCGGTTAGAGAGGCGCGTCCTGCGCGTAATGATTTAACCTCAGTGCCAGTTAAAACTAAACCGCACTCATAAACTTCTTCAATAAAGTAATCATGGCGAGCAGTCTTATTTTGGGCAATTACTTTTTTGCCTAACTCTTTCACCATAGGCACACTAGACCTTTATCTGGTCTTATTAAACCTTTAGGTACTTACGCAATGTAACAATTGATGCAACGCTACTTACCAGCAAGCCAGTTAGCAGCAATAGGAGTGATGCGTTTAATACATCGGACCATGTGAAAAATTGAGTAAAGGTTAGAAGTGGTGCAACCTTTTCATCAATAATCCATTTAAATCCAGATAAGAATCCAGTTGCAACTACCCAGCCAGAGATGGCCGCAAATACACCTTCAAGTAAGAATGGTAATTGAATTGAGAATGAAGATGCACCAACTAATTTCATAACTCCAGTTTCGCGGCGGCGATTAAACGCAGCAATTCGCAAAGTATTGCTAATTAATAGTGCAGCAGTTAACACAGAAGCTAAACCGATTGCGAGTGCGCCATTTCTTAAGACACCTAATAATTTAAAGAACTTATCTAAGATCGCTCTTTGATCCTGCACAATATCGACACCAGGTCGACCGCTAAATGCACTTTCAATAACAGCGAATTTTGTTGGATCTTTTAACTTTACTCGAAATGATTCCGGTAATTGATCCGGTGTTACGTTTTGAGCAATTGCAGAACCTTTGAATCTTTCCTGAAATCTATTAAATGCTTGAGATTGATTCTCATAGAAAACTTCATCAACCACTGGCAGCGCTTGCAGGTCTCGCTGAATTGCAACCTTCTGATCAGAGGTGATTACACCCTTTGCACAAGATGGTGAATCAGAGAGAGATCCGCAAAGAAATATTGAAACTTCAATTTTGTCATACCAATAATCCTTCATTACCTTAACTTGAGAGTTAGCAAGTAAGCCAATTCCAAGAAGTGTTAGCGAGATGGCTACGGTAATCATTACTGCAAAGGTCATGGTTAAGTTTCGACGCAGGCCAATGCCAACCTCTTTAGCTACAAACTTTGCTCTCATGTTTCTACCCTATCCGTCTCGTCTTTAAATTCCGGTTAATTAACCTGTGTAGCCGTAAACACCGCGGGCTTGATCACGGATTACATGTCCGCCATCTAATTCAATTACGCGCTTGCGCATTTGGTCCACAATTCCAGCATCATGCGTGGCCATTACAACAGTGGTTCCCTCGCGATTGATCCGATCTAATAACTTCATAATTCCAACTGAGGTTGCTGGATCTAGGTTTCCAGTTGGTTCATCTGCAATTAAAATTGCTGGACGCGAAACATATGCACGAGCAATTGCTACACGTTGTTGTTCACCACCAGATAACTCACTTGGCTTTCGCTCAGATTTCTCTTCTAGACCAACTAACTCAAGTACCTCTGGCACCTCACGGCTAATCTGTTTTTCAGAGTATCCAAGAACGTGCAAGGTAAAGGCAACATTTTCGGCAACAGTTTTATTTGGCAACAATCTAAAGTCTTGAAAGACAGTTCCTACTTGGCGACGTAGCT
The DNA here is from genome assembly GCA_044347205.1 of Candidatus Nanopelagicus sp. Classification (GTDB taxonomy): domain Bacteria; phylum Actinomycetota; class Actinomycetes; order Nanopelagicales; family Nanopelagicaceae; genus Nanopelagicus. The sequence continues at coordinate 2,176 of JBIIXT010000016.1, forward strand.
CAGGCACCTTGTGATCTTTTAAAGTATTTAAATCTTTGCCAGCCACATGAATCGTGCCAACTGATGGTCGCTCTTCACGTAAAACTAATCTTAGAAAGGTTGATTTACCAGAGCCTGATTGACCAACTAGAAAGGCGAATTCACCTTTGGTAATTTCAAGGTTAACGCCATCTAATGCAGCCCTCTCTTGCTTGGGATACATCTTGGTTACATTTTCAAAACGAATCACTTAACTAAGCCTTTCGGTAATTAGCCTAAGATCAATAATTAGCCTAAGTTCGATAAGCCCCCAGTTTAGATAAGTAATGGGTATATGTCCTGATTTACACGCAATTTAAATAATTTAAGCGGATATATTCTAGAAATTTATGCGTGAATTTTGCTGAGAACTTACGTATGTGAAATTAATCGCGGCTTTTTCGCCACTTGATTCCGGCTTCAATAAAGCCATCTAAATCACCATCGAGTACGGCTGATGGATTTCCAACTTCAAAATCAGTTCGTAAATCTTTAACCATTTGATATGGCGCTAGAACATAAGAACGCATTTGATTTCCCCATGAGCCAGAGTTGTCACCTTTTAATGCATCCATCTTTGCACGCTCTTCTTGGCGACGTCGCTCCAATAACTTTGATTGTAAAACTGCCATTGCTGTGGCTTTGTTCTGAATTTGTGAACGTTCATTTTGGCAAGACACCACAATTCCAGTTGCTGTATGAGTAATTCTTACCGCTGAATCTGTTGTGTTAACTCCTTGACCGCCTGGGCCAGATGATCGGTAAACATCTACTCGAATATCTTTTTCATCAATTTCAATGTGATCACTTTGTTCAACAACTGGAACCACTTCAACTCCGGCAAAGGATGTGTGGCGGCGTGATTGTGAATCAAAGGGAGAGATTCGAACTAAACGGTGAGTACCTTGTTCAACAGATAAGCGACCGTATGCATACGGGGCTGAGATACGAAAGGTGGTTGATTTAATTCCAGCCTCCTCCGCATATGAAGTTTCCAGAACATCTGTCTTATAAGAGTGACGTTCGCAAAAGCGTAAATACATTCTCATTAACATCTCTGCCCAATCAGCTGCTTCAACGCCGCCGGCCTCTGAGCGGATGGTCATAAGTGCATCTCGATCATCGTATTCACCACTAAGTAATGTTTGAACTTCTAGATCATTAATAGTTTTTGTTAAGTTGTCTAACTCTGAATCAATATCTTTATATGCGGCAACTTTCTCCGCCTCGGCATCAGCCAACTCAATCATGACTGGTAGATCATCTAATCGCGTGCGAATACCTTGAATTTTATTTATAGTTGATTGTGCTCTAGATAATTTTGATGTTACAACCTGCGCCTTTTCCGGATCGTCCCAAAGGTTTGGAACGCTGGCTTGCGCCTCTAGATCGGTGGCTTGCTCAATTAACTTAGGCAGATTTAACACCTGTTCAATTGATTGCAAAGTTATATTTATCTTAGCAATCTCATCTGCGTGCTCACGTGCGGCCATTTGCAAAGAGTAATGCTAAGGCAGTTGATATGGCGAGTTGGCCCCTACTGATGCAGTTATTTCTATTGATTTTGGAATGTTCATACCTTGAAACGGTATATCAATTGGCAGCCGTCCCGTTATAGAAATCTCTGCCTTTACCTCAAATATGTTGCATTGAAAACTATTTATGTATATTTGTTTACCAGAAATATTAGAGCTTGAGATTAAATTAAAAAACACATCGCGAGCTTGATTACAATTTATTGGAACTCTCTTCTGTGCTGTAAACCTATTCAATTCAAAGTAGTATGCGATTTTGTCTATCTCATGCGCTGAACGTTGAATTGCCGATTCTCCAATATTTGTTAACTCTCGTTTGGCCGCATAAGCAGAGCCAATATTTATTGAGATAAAGATCAAGGTTAATGAAATCAGGAAGAACCCAAATGAAAGAGGGATTAAGGATCCCTTTGAGCGCATTGAAAGGATTAGTTTTACCGCCATAAATCTACAAACTCAGTTGCTTGAGCAGTAACCGAGGAACTGATTGATTTGTTTTCATTACTATGAATATTTACTTCGATAGTCGCAGTTACCTGCGCACCTGCTGATAGGCATGGCGATTGTGAGCATTTAATTCGTAATATGAACTCTCGTCGGTACCGCTCTCCTTCGCTCAACATATTTGTGTAAAGTGTTATTACTTGATCCGCCCTAGCCTGAGCTAATTGATCTGATGGACTACTTACATAGGCTCGAACCGATTGTCTAGCTAAGTTCTTTGCCTCACTTATTGCCATTGATTTCTCATTTATTGCTATAGCCATAAAAAGTATTGCTGTAAAAAATGGAAGTGTAAAGATCAAAAACTCTGTAATTGCCGACCCCTCGGATCGTGCATTTAAGATTTTAACTTTTAGATTACTCAATACTTGTTTCATCAACGACAATTGAGAGTAGTTTTAACTTGCTCGGATGAAAAATCTCCATAAGTGAGTATTGGCTAACGCTTTTATTCATTATTAAAAGATTGCCACCACCGATCAATGGTGCGTACTCATAATCTTGACGATCGCTTATGCCAACTGCCGCTCTGGCAATCACGCTCTGATCAAGATAGGTACTAGTCCCACGGTTTAAGTAAAGAAAAACTATTTGAAGAGAGATCAGGAAAATAGCTACTTGTGGCAGTATCGTCAGAATCGATTCAACATTTCCTCTACTTTTCAGTTGATAAGTTGATTTTCTCCATTTGAAATATTTCATTTTAATTTACTTAATTCCGCCCATGGCATCAAGTGAGTTTCTTAAAATTGTTGTTAGCTTTGGAGCAGCGATAGACCAGATTCCAGTCACTAGCGCTGTTGTCATCAGAACAACTAAAACCCAACCCGGAACATCTCCTCGACTTGATTTGTTTAGAAAGTGATTATTTTGGATCAGATTCTTAACTTTTGATTGAATCGCTAGAGTTATTTTAACGGCCTGGCTTAAATAAATATCTCTCATGATCTTTTTCTCCTTTTGATTTAGAGATTAAAAGTATCGGTTTAGCCAAGATGAATTACAGAAGATTTAACTTCTGTGGATAAGTTTTAGTACCCGGAGTTGCTCAAACCATAGATTGACGGCCAGACTGCAAAAAGAATTGAGGTAGGCAAGATTAGAAAAACGACTGGAATTAAGAGCGCGATTTCGCTCTTACCTGCTCGGTTGAGCAAATTTACCTTGATCTCCTTATTTAGTGAGCGAACTTGATTTTGCAAGGTATCCAGCATTGGTGAACCTCGTTCAGCACTGATACGAACCGCATTTAATAGTCGCCGCACCTGAGCTGAATTTGTAGCTGATGAAACAAACTCCAAGGTTTTATATAGATTTCCGTTTTGCTCATAATTGCCCAAACTAGTTTTAATCAATAAAGCGAGCTTGCCACTACTACGCTGACTTATATATCTGAGTGCGGTAACTGGGCTCTCACCCGCTGAAATCATAATCGCAAGCATCTGCAGGATCTTGGCTAACTCTTGATTTAACTCAGAGTAGTTCATCTGAGATCTAGTAATTACTTGGAGTAGTTTTGTTAGAAGCTTCTGCTGCTTTGAATAATTCAAGACAGAGATAACTCGAATCAACTCATTTTTGATGATAATTAATGAGTAAATAAAGGTTGGGCCAATCAATAGTGCAATATAAATATCAATTCGCCTCATAACCGGATCACCCTGTATTTATTGGTGAAAACACCCGAATAGCTTTCGGGAGTCTGGCTATTTTTCGCATCCAGAAGTAAGCAGCGATAGTGCTTAATAATCCAAGCAGTAAAAATATTTGGCCAATATCTTGTTGGTATGCAATTCGAGCACTTTCCTGCGTTCTTAAGATTAACAAGAGCAACCAGGGTGCTACTGCCGCGAGTACCGCAGAATTTTTAATCCAGCCAAATCGAGCCGTTATCTCTGATCTAATTGCAATATCTTCGGCTAAAAATTCAGAGAGCTCGTGCAGAATTTTGATTGTATTTCTACCCCCAAAAGCATTTGCGTAAAGCAAAGTTTCAAATAGTTGATCAGCGTTAGCGTCATCGAATTTTTCTTTCAGCTTACTTATTTCAGATTGAAATTCACCACCATTTCTTAAATCTTTTGCAAAATTAGAAAAATCAACTTGAACATGTTTAGGGCCAATTTTTCCCAAACTTTCTAAAGTTTCAGAGATTGACATTCCAGATTGCAAGCCAGAAATTATAAGATCAATTACCTCAGGCAAAGCATTTGATCTAGCTCTAGCTATGGATTCCTTTTTAGTATGGATTCTTGTAATAAATATCATTGGTGTAATAATTAAGAGAATTGCTAGATAGGTTACTAATTTCATGTTGGGCTGACCGTATATTTTTTCATTTTTAACAAATTTTCAATACTAGATAATCCTCGAATGTGATTACTCCCATCCCAATAGTGGAGAGAATCAACCTCTACCTGATTAATTTCAACCCGACCAGTAACCGCGGCAATCTCAGTAATTCTTCTATTTCCAGATCGGTCCATAATGCATTGAACAATTAAATCTATGCTTGAACTAATTGTTGGGTTTATAAATGCCTGAGTAATATTTTCACCAGCTAGAAGCGGAAGTAATTGAAGTTTTGCAATTGCCGATCTTGCTGAGTTTGCATGAATGGTGGCCATTCCTGGCAAGCCAGAGTTAAAAGCGATCAAAAGATCTAGCGCCTCTGCTTCTCTAACCTCGCCGACAATTAATCTAGATGGTCGCATTCGAAGCGCCTCTTTAATTAATTTCCGTAAAGATATTTCTCCTTCACCCTCTAGGTTGGCAGTTCTAGTTTGAAGAGCGATCCAATCTGGCAGATTAGGTTTTAATTCGAAAACCTCTTCAATACTTATGATCCGCTCTCCGACGGGAATCGCACTCATTAAAGAGTTGAGCAGGGTAGTTTTTCCAGCTTGCGTTCCACCGCTAACTAAAATATTTAAACCATGCTCAACGCCATAAAGCAAGGTTTGAGCCATCTCATCAGTTAATGAGCCAAGTAAAACTAAATCATTTAAAGAGTTGCTTCGCATTAAATGTTTTCTAATGTTAACTGCCCAATGCGTAGCCGTTACCTCTGGAATTGCTGCGTGAATTCGACTGCCATCAGGGAGTTGAGCATCCACAAATGGGTTAGTTACATCTAATCTGCGTCCGCCCCAAATAAGTAGTCTTTCAAGTAGGTCTCGAATATCGCTATCCTTTAAAACTAAATTTGTTAATTGACTCCTGCCTTTAGTTGCTACAAAAATTCGATTTGGTGAATTAATCCATACCTCTTCAATCTCTGGATCATCCATAAAGGGTTGTAGAAATCCAAAGGCAGATAAGTTGTGCATGCTGAGGATGTTAAAGATTTCTAGAAGATTGATTTAGATTGATTTTTTATCTGTGGGTAGATTAGGCAAAATATATCTAAAAGAAATGATTAAACTACGGAGAGTTATGCCTGCTTGAAATGTTGCAGATCAATTTTTTCATACCATTGAAGTAGAGAATCCCCAGGGGTGTATTCAATAACCGAAATACTGAATTTTTCTGAAATTAGAGCCCTTATTCTCTCAACTAAAACTTTCGAATCAGATTGGCTAGTTAGTTTGGTAAGGATCCAAAAACCAAGTTTTGATACTCGGCAAACGCAATCAACTTCTCTTAATCCACTCTTAATTTGAAAATGTACCTCAATTAGCATCTCCTCAACTATCAAAACTCGCTCATTGATATCGATCCCAGTGGGTAAATCTTTGGTTAAATTCTGAGGTTCTAAAATGATAGAGATAACGGCTAACTTCTCTTTGCTGCGTTTAACTAGATCTATCTCTCGTTTTACTATTTGATTGAATCTATTCGGTGCAAGAGCTCCAGTTAGTGAATCAAATTCGCCATCATTTTCAAAGTAAATTTTGGAAAGCATTTGCACAAATTCATTCATGGTTAGAAAGGAGGGTATTATCAATACATGAATTGGAGAAGCGTGCTGGCCCTTGAAAAATCTAGAATCCGGGCTATCTATCTCCTTCGCTTCGAAGCTTTTATTCTGCTATCACTTGTAATTTATCTTTTAATCGCACCACTCATCTCATCAGTCTCTCTACCAAAGGCACTGGGTGCTGAAATAATTTATGGATTATTAGGTGCTGCTGGACTCTGGGTATCAGCACTTGGTTTCAAACAAAAAAGATCATACGGACGAGCACCTGCAGTATTAGCTAATTTAATTGCACTCGGAGTTGCTTATTACATGATCACTGGCAATTTCTTATTGGTGGGAATTCCACTAGCAATACTCGCTTTAATAACTATTATTTCCGCAGCATTTGGTTATAAGGAGTAGTTAAACTTTTTTGCATCAGTTACCACTCAACTATCTGACGATCCTCCCAAAGAAAACCTGTTTTATCTACCGCTGGATCAAACTCTCTCGTTGCTAACCAAATAGCAGTTTCTGCTCCCTCTTCGGCAGAACGTGGTGCATCTGGACCGCCCATATCTGTTCGCGAATGATTTGGGCAGATTGCATCAACTAAAAATCCGCGAGCGCCATTTCCAGTTTCATATGAGAGATTCTTTACAAGTGCATTCACGCCAGCCTTACTAATTCGATAAGGGGCCAAACCACCATGCGTTCCTGGTCCTGACATTCTGCCAAGACATGCACTATAAACAATTACGCGAGAATTATTTCTTTGCTCTGCCATAGCTGGTGCTAATTGATTGATAGCTGTAAATACTGCATCTAAGTTAATTGAAAGAGTTCGGCGCCATTCTGCATCATCTGTTCGAAGTGTCTTTGACATCTTCTCACTCATTACGCCATGAGCTAAAACTAAAATATCGAGTGAGCCAAAGCCATTAGCAGTAGCTTCAGAATTTATATCAACTAAAACTTCCCGAAATTTTTTACTGTCTGCAACATCAACTGCTCGATACTTGCATCCTAATTTTTGCGCAGACTCCTTTGCGCGCTCTGGATCCTTGCCAATGATGTAAACAGAAATGCCTTGTGCAATTAATCCTTGCGCTGTGGCGTAGCCAAGTCCGCGAGAGCCACCCGTGACTATTGCCCATTTCATCAGAGAAGCCTGCCCTCTGAACTGTGTTTACGCTACTTGAGCAATCCATTTCAGCAATCGATGGGCAATTCTGGTGGTGGCCCTCACTAGAGATAGGTAATTTGCGGGTCATCTCACACTTAGGCAGCAGATAAGATAAGAAGTGTAAATTTCCTTAATCCTGGGATTGATGCCAGTGCGATCGAGTGAGTTTGAAGGAGTGAACAAGTGATGCAAGCCGGAGGTAATTCACCCGCTAATCACTTTGGCGGCACCTTTGGTCCAAATGAATGGTTAGTTCAAGAGATGTATGAGCGATACCAACAAGATCCTGCATCAGTTGATAAAGCCTGGTGGGATTTCTTTGCAGATTTCAAAGGTACTGCAACAAGTAATGGTTCCACTAGTAATCAAAAAGGTGTTCCACCTATTCCAAAATCACAACAGATTACGCAACCAGTAATAACTCCTGCACCTGTTGTTCAAAGTGCACCTGTTGTTGCAACAGCACTTCCAACATCACAGTTAGCTCCAACTGCAAGTGATATCGCTCTATCTACTGCCAAACCTGCTGATCCAATTGTTAAACCAATTCCAACTTTAGTTTCACCAGGGGCTGCAACTGTTGAACCAATTCGCGGAGTAGCCGCTCGAGTTGTGCAAAGCATGGAAGGCTCGTTATCAGTTCCAACTGCAACATCTGTTCGCGTAGTTCCAGCAAAGTTAATGATCGATAATCGAACTGTAATTAATAATCATTTAAAACGTGGTCGCGGTGGCAAAGTTTCATACACACATTTAATTGGTTATGCAATGATTAAAGCGGCGAGATTAATGCCAGAGATGAACTCATTTTTCACAGAGTTAGAGGGCAAGCCAGCGGTTGCACATCCAGAACATATAAATTTAGGAATTGCCATAGATTTAGCAAAGGCTGATGGATCACGTCAATTACTTGTGCCTTCGATTAAAGGCTGTGAAGAGTTAGATTTTGGTCAGTTCTGGTCAGCTTATGAAGAGATGGTCCGCAAGGCTCGAACTGGTTCGCTAACTGTTGAAGATTTTGCTGGAACATCGATGTCACTAACTAATCCAGGAACAATTGGCACCGTTCACTCTGTGCCTCGCTTAGTTCAAGGTCAAGGCATGATTCTTGGCGTTGGTGCAATGGATTATCCAGCTGAGTTCCATGGCGCAAGTGAACAAACTTTGGCAGAGCTAGCAATAAGCAAGGTAATAACGCTAACTAGTACCTACGATCACCGAATTATTCAAGGCGCTCAATCTGGTGATTTCCTGCGCAGAATCCATGAAATTTTACTTGGGGCAGAAGATTTCTATGATGAAATTTTTGAAGCGCTGCGAATTCCATATGTACCAATTCGCTGGGTTGTTGATATGCAATTTAGCAAAGATGAAGAAATTAACAAGACAGCGCGTGTTCAAAAATTAATTGATGCCTATCGAAACACTGGTCATTTAATGGCTGATGTTGATCCACTTGCATACAAACAACGCTCACATCCAGATTTAGATGTTGTAACTCATGGCCTAACACTTTGGGATCTAGATCGCGAATTTGCAACTGGTGGCTTTGGTGGAAAATCATTTATGAAATTGCGTCGAATTCTTGGCGTGCTTCGTGATTCATACTGCCGAAGCGTTGGTGTTGAGTACATGTATATCGCAGAGCCAGCTGAGCGAAAGTGGATTCAAGATCATGTTGAGGTCGGTGCACCAAAGGCCGCTCGCGAGGAACAATTACGAATTCTTAAAAAACTAAACAGTGCAGAAGCATTTGAGTCATTCCTGCAAACTAAATTTGTTGGTCAAAAGCGATTCTCACTTGAAGGCGGCGAATCGGTAATTCCAATGTTAGATGCAGCAATCTCAGCCGCAGCTGATGCTGGATTAAATGAGGTAACAATTGGTATGCCTCACCGCGGTCGCTTAAATGTGCTGGCAAATATTGCTGGAAAATCCTATGGACAAATTTTCCAAGAGTTTGAAGGAAATTACCATGAGAATGAGGTGCACGGCTCTGGCGATGTTAAGTACCACTTGGGAACAAAAGGCGTCTTCACCGCTGAGTCTGGTGCAAAAACTAAAGTTTATTTAGCTGCTAACCCATCACATCTAGAAGCAGTTAATCCAGTATTAGAAGGTATCACTCGTGCTAAGCAAGATAAGTTGCGCGCAGATGCTGGGGATCTAAGCGTTGATGAACAAAGTACATATCCAGTACTGCCAATTTTAATGCACGGTGATGCAGCTTTTGCTGGACAAGGTGTTGTATCTGAAACTTTATCCCTTTCTTTACTTAAGGGTTATCGCACCGGCGGCACAATTCATATTGTGATAAATAATCAGGTTGGCTTTACAACATCACCACATGCAGCTCGGTCTTCTACTTACTCAACTGATATTGCAAAAATGATTGGTGCGCCAGTATTTCACGTTAATGGTGATGATCCAGAGGCGTGTGTTCGGATAGCGCGATTGGCTTTTGAATATCGCCAAGAGTTTAAAAAAGATGTTGTAATTGACATGATTTGCTACCGACGTCGTGGACATAATGAGGGTGATGAACCAAGCTTTACTCAACCACTTATGTATAAATTAGTTGATGCCAAGCGTTCAACTCGAAAACTTTATACCGAAGCATTAATCGGTCGCGGTGACATTACTGTTGAAGAGGCAGAAGCAGTACTTCAAGATTATCAAGTGCAATTAGATGCCGCATTCGCATCTGTTCATAACACTCAACCACAAGAGGATCCAAATTGGAAAGCACCAGTTGTGCCAACACCAGAGAGTGTTAACACATCAGTTGATGAACCAACCCTTCGCAAAATTGTAGCTACTCAAGTCGCAATTCCAGAGGGCTTTACTGTGCATCCAAAATTACTTCCTCAGTTAAGCAAGCGAGTTGAAATGCTTGATGAATCAACAGTTGATTGGGCAACAGGTGAGATGTTTGCCTTTGGTTCACTTCTTCTTGAAGGTCACCCAATTCGTATGACAGGTCAAGATGTTCGTCGCGGCACCTTCAGCAATCGCCATGCAGTCGTTGTTGATAAGGAAACTGGCGCTGATCTATTCCCGCTTCGTGGTTTAGTTTCTGATCCAAATCAATTCCATATATACGACTCATTCCTTTCTGAGTACGCAGTTATGGGATTTGAGTACGGATACTCGGTCGAGCGTGAGAATGCATTAGTTATTTGGGAAGCCCAATTTGGTGACTTTGCCAATGGAGCGCAAACAATCATTGATGAGTTCATTTCATCATCACTACAAAAATGGGGCGAGCGCTCATCTGTAGTTTTACTTTTGCCACATGGCTATGAAGGACAAGGACCAGATCACTCTTCAGGTCGAATCGAACGCTTCTTAACTCTGGCTGCTGAACAAAACATGACAGTTGCGCAACCTTCTACTCCTGCTTCTTACTTCCACCTTCTTCGTTGGCATATGAAAAATCCAGCTCGCCGGCCATTAATAGTCTTTGAACCTAAATCAATGTTGCGATTAAAGGCAGCAGCAAGTGGCTTAGCTGATTTTACAAATGGCACATTTAAGCCATTAATCGCTGATCCAAAGGTAAGTAATGCAAGCAGATTAATCTTTACATCTGGCAAGGTTTACTACGATTTAATTGCAGAGCGAGAGAAGTTAGGTGAAAGCTCAACTGCAATCATTAGAATTGAACAGCTATACCCACTCCCAATTGATGAAATTATTGAGCAAGCAAAGAAACATCCATCTGCAACTTTGCTATGGGTCCAAGATGAGCCAGCAAATCAAGGTCCATGGCCATTTATTTCAGCTGCTGCCCAAGAAATTTTCCCATCGCATGAGCAGTTAAATGGACGAACCCTGCGCCGTGTTTCACGTCGCGCAACTGCGAGTCCGGCAACTGGAAACCATCATTTGCATGAAGAAGAACAGCATGCGCTGATGATGGAAGCTTTCACTCGTTAATTAATTTTTTCCTTTGCGGTAGCGAATAACTACTCTGCTAATGATTTCACTCTCATCTAACCAACCCCACTTGCGAGAATCGATACTGGCTGGGTGATCTCCCTCGACCCAATACTTGTGCTCAAACTTATCTCCGGCTACCTGATTAACCTCAATATCTTTAACTCGCTTTAAAAGCTTTATCCCTGGACGTTCGGGGTCATTTACTAAATAGATCTGATTGATCTTTATCGGGTGTGAGTTACTACCTAATGATTTAACCAATAACCAATCACCGGGCATGAAGGTAGGCGACATTGAAGAACCTGAAACCTTAACCGTGCTAAATCTGCGCATGACGGGTATCCTCGCACTACCCGAATGAAATTAAAAATGGAGGAAAAGATGGTTAAGGCTTTCATCGCTGCAAAATTTGAACCTAGGGAGAGCGTATTTGCTCATTGTGATCTACCTTGTGGTGTTTATGATCCTGCACAAGCCAAGATAGAAGCACTATCAGTTAAAGCTTGCATGGAGAAATACGCGGCAAGTGCAGATGCAGATTTTAAATCTCGCGCAGTTGCAATCAAAGAAGAACGCTCTGAATTAGTTAAGCACCACCTATGGGTGTTATGGACTGATTACTTTAAGCCAAATCATTTTGAAAGCTACCCACAACTACACACTCTATTTAATGAAGCAACCAAGTTGGCTGGTGCCGGTGGTAGTAAAGGAACAAATGATGTTGCAGTTGCCGATAAATTAATTGGCAAGATCGATGAAATTGCCGAGATTTTCTGGGCGACAAAAAAGTAATTTAAGAAACAGAGCTTGGTGCTCGCTCCGCCACCATAGTTTCGGCGGCGGCGCGAGCCATAAATGAAACTCGCTCCACAAATTTTCGAGTTACCTGACCACTCGCAATTAAGCGTGCATGTTGATGCACTTGAACCTCAAAATTTAACAAATTGTTCTCAAAGCTTAAGCATCTAGCGGTGGCATGAATCTCTGAGCCAACCCCAACTGCGCCAAAGAATTCCAAAGTAAATTTCTCAGTAATTGTAGTCTCGCCAAAATCTAAAAACTCAATAATTGAAGCGCTGCACGCGCTCTCCATCAAACTTAGAACATTATTTGTAGAAACAACTGGCAAATCATTAACACCTTGTGCAACTGAGGTATCACCGGGGCGCACTGTCATCGTGGACATGCCCACTACACCAATTACCTGCTCAGCCTTCATAATCACAAGATTAGTGATTAATTAATTATTCGCGTGGAAACTCTCTACGAATTTCATGAGTAATTTCAATTTGTGTTTGGCCATCAATAGAAATTTCTGTGTAAGTGGTCTCGGTAATGGTGGTTTCGGTAGCATTTTTCTGAGAGTAAGCCGATTGAGCACTAGCAGCTAACTCTTGGTGCAGTAGTTGAGTCTGCTCAATTAAGCGCTCATGTAAGGAGTCGGGGGCAGACTCATTGCAGGATCGGCTTAGTAGATTGCGCATAATTTGTAGGTTGTGATTTTCGCGCTCCATCTCACCTTTGCATGGTGGACATTCACCAAAGTGAATCTCAACAATATCTAATTGATGAGCATCAAAGATTTCATGATCGATGAATAAAACAATTAATGGCTGAATTTCCACGCAAGGTACATCGTGATGATTTCCACAACTCATGATTTGTCACCGCCACTAACAGTAAAGCCACGCTCTTTGGCGTACTCGGCGAGTGATTGTCTTAATAGTTTTCGGCCGCGATGTAATCGAGACATAACCGTTCCAGTTGGTACGCCAACAATTTCGGCGATCTCTTTGTAGGTAAATCCCTCAACATCACATAGG
>JBIIXT010000027.1:0-11562 GCA_044347205.1 Candidatus Nanopelagicus sp.
CCGCCATCCGAAACTCTTCTGGCATTGCAGCCAGCGCTTCTTTCACATCTCGATCTGCAATATTTTCTAAAACTTCATCTTCTGCAGATTTTCCAAGATCACTTGTATGCGAGGCAGCATCTGCAAGCTGCCAATCCTCTAACTCGCCACCACTTAACAACGGACGGCGTTGATCTTTTCGATAATTATTTATAAAGGTCGTTGTTAGAATTCGATACAACCAAGCTTTTAAATTCGTTCCAGGTTCAAATTGATGAAAACTAGTGAAAGCTTTGGCGTAAGTATCTTGTACAAGATCCTGTGCATCCTGCGGTTTTTTTGTATATCGAAGTGCAGCCCCATAAAGTGCTGATGCAAAAATTAAGGCATCTTTTTCAAATCTAGCGGTTCGTTCATTTTGTGATTCCTTATTGCGATCTACCGCAACTGGTAAATTATCAGTAGTAACAAGCAAATCATTGGCGCCAGATTTATCTGTGCTCAACTTTTTCTCACCAGAATTTGATTCACTCATTTGGGCAAAGGCTACTCCGATTGGCGTTGATTCAAACTCAAAGTTTTTATCAAAATTTTTGCTAGACATCTGCAAACTCTCAGCAACAGAAGTCACCACGCGAGCACCAGCCTGAAGCTGCAAGGTTGGATTCAAAATTTGTGGCATAAAACTCATAACAATGTGTGAGCCAGATCTATTCCCGATCACATAAATCTGGAGTTTTTTTAGATCAAAAGAGGGTTTGTGGCTCGCCTAATTCGATCGGTTGAATCAACTCTGGGCCATTATTCCTGGTGGCATTTACTAAGGTAGAAACCGGGTCGCCAATTAGATCAGCGGCTTCATTATCAAATTGAAGAAGTGCTTTTAACTCTTCAACATTATTATTTTTTCGGTCTAGCCAAAAATCCCATCGATTACTCGGCAGAAAAGTTGGCATTCGGTGATGAATTTTTTCCAGAAAATCAACAGCCGGTCTTGTAATTAATGCCGCGCTCTCTTTTGTAAGACCATTCTCATCTTGCCAGGAGGAGTAGATTCCAGCAAACGCTAATGTTTTCTCGGTTTTGCTATGAATATAAAATGGTTGCTTACTTGGATACTTTCCTAGCTCTGTAGCCCACTCATAATAACCAGTTGCTGGAATTAAGCAGCGATGATATTTAAATGCACTCCTAAAGGTTGGCTTACTGTCCACACTTTCTGTCCGTGCATTAATAGCAGAGCTTTGTGATTTAACTGCATCTGCAGTTGATTTACTCCAAGGCGCAATTAACCCCCATGAGAGATTTGCCAACTCTCGTTTAGCATCAGAATTATTTCTAATTACATAAATCTCTTTCGTTGGTGAAATATTCCAATCGGCGGGTAGCGTGCGCCCGATATGGCCAGCAGTTATTACAAACTCCTCAATTAACTCCTCGGGTTGCTTTGATATCGCATAGCGTCCGCACATATGCGCAAGATTACTCAATCTCCCCCACTTTCAATTGCAGGTAGAATAAGTTCAATGACTAATTGGCCAGCACCCTTTATTGATAAGGCGAATCAGGCTGCCACTATAAATTCAGTTATTACAATTCCGGGATCTAAATCTGTCACCAACCGAGCCCTAATCCTGGCGGCAATTTCCCAAACTCCTTCCATGATTCGTCGGCCGCTTTCTTCACGCGATACAGATTTAATGGTGCAGGCATTGCGCTCCCTTGGATGCCAAATAGATGAAGTTAAAAGTGATGATGGATTTGATTATCTTGTTACACCTAAAAAATTAATGGGACCAACCCAAATAGATGTTGGTAATGCTGGAACTGTAATGCGCTTTTTGCCACCAATTGCCGCACTAGCAACTGGCTTAATCCATTTTGATGGAGATGCCAGATCTCATGAGCGACCACTTGCACCAGTTATTAACGCCCTTGAGCAATTAGGAACAAGTATTGAACATGGAAGTAAATACCGCCTGCCAATGACAATTAACGGTTCTGGAAAGGTGAAGGGTGGTGTTGTAGAAATTGATGCATCCTCATCAAGCCAATTTGTCTCAGCTCTACTTCTACTTGCACCAGCAACTGAGTTAGGTATTACCGTAAAGCACATTGGTCAAACTCTGCCTTCACAACCTCATATTGATATGACAATCGCTATGTTGCGATTATTTGGCGCAACAGTTGAAGTATCTGCAAACTCAACTTGGCGAGTGTTACCTGGAAAATTAACTGGTCAAGATTTAATTGTGGAACCAGATTTATCTAACGCTGCGCCATTTATGGCGGCGGCGATGGTTTGCGGTGGCACCGTAACTATTAGAGATTGGCCAAAACAAAGCATGCAACCGGGTGATCAATTACGAGAGATATTCACCAGGATGGGCGCCAAAATTGAGTTTACGAAAGCGGGATTAAGTATCTCGGCCGCCTCGGTGATCGTTGAAGGTAGAGCAGTAAATCAAATCACTGGAATTGATATTGATCTTCATGATGTTGGTGAACTTACACCATCAATCGCCGCTGTTGCAGCATTGGCAAGCACGCCCTCTACTTTACGAAATATTGGACACCTTCGCCTACATGAGACTGATCGATTATCAGCACTTGCAACTGAAATAAATAAATTAGGTGGGGATGTAATCGAGAGTGAGACTGATTTAGTTATCAATCCAAAACCAATGTCAGTAACCTCATCCAAAGCACCGTATTTGTTTAAAACTTATGAGGATCATCGAATGGCAACAGCTGGTGCAATTATTGGTCTAGCTATACCTGGCGTAATAGTTGAAAATATCGAAACAACTAAGAAAACACTCCCTGATTTTCCTGGCCTCTGGCAGCAACTCCTTAGCACTGGAAAGGCACGCTAAGTTGAGATTAATGAGAGTTAAGAACGCATGAGTAAGCGCTATCGCGATGAGGATGATGTTCGAGTTAATAACTCCAGGCAATTTGGTGCGAGTAACAAAGCAAGACCACGAACTAAAGATCGTCCAGATTACTCAGATGCCCAAACTGCGAAGATAATTGAGGTTGATCGAGGTCGAGTTAAAGCTTTGATTGAAAGTAATTCAGATAGCAATATAAAAACCGAAGTCACCGCAATGAAAGCGCGTGAGCTTGGTAAGAAATCAGTCGTTGTTGGTGATTTAGTCTCTGTGGTCGGAGATTTAAGTGGCACTGAGGGCTCACTTGCCAGAGTAGTAACTGTGCTGCCTCGAAAGAACTCGCTAACGCGCACAATTGATGATCATGTAAATGATGAACGAGTAATTGTGGCAAATGTTGATCAAATGGGCATTGTTGTAGCTGCTGCAAATCCGGAGCCACGCGAAGGCTTCATAGATAGAGCACTAGTTGTTGCCTTTGATCAAGGAATTAAACCAATAATTATTATGACCAAACAGGATCTTGCAGATGGCACTGATTTCTTAAATCCGTATAAAGAACTTGATATCACAATCTTTAAGATCGATAAAAGTAGTGATTTAACAGCTCTAATAAATCAATTACAGGAGCAGGTAACAGTTTTGCTTGGACATTCTGGAGTTGGCAAATCAACCTTAGTAAATAAATTATTAGGTGATGAGCGCCGTGCAACTGGTGATGTAAATGATGTTACTGGCCGCGGTCGGCATACTTCATCAAGTGCAATCGCATTGCAACTACCAAGTAAGGGTAAAAAATTATCATCTTGGATCATTGATACACCAGGTGTTAGATCATTTGGAATTGCACATGTTGAGCCAACCAGAGTGATATCAGCGTATCCAGAGTTCACTGAAGCGATAAAACATTGCCCAAAGAATTGCACTCATAACGAAGAAAGTTGTGCCTTAAATAATTGGCCAAATTTAACACCGCAAAATCTAGCTAGATTAGCAAGTCTGCGTAGGGTTCTGTCCACAAATAAGTCTTTAAATTAGAAACCAGCAAAATCTAAATTTTGCAGTAACCTTTAGGCATCATGAAGGCATCTAAGAACATGGAAAATCTCGCTGTAGATTCTAAATTTGAAACTAAGCAGGTTGATCTAGCAATTAGCGGAATGACATGTTCTTCTTGCGTAAACTCAATCGAAAAATCTTTGAACAAATTATCTGGCGTTCGCGCCACAGTTAACTTAGCGATGGAAACTGCTCACATCATCGCACCAACGAAGATGAGTGAAGCCGAATTAATCTCTGCGATTAAATCTAGCGGCTATGGGGCTAAAGCATTTAAGGGCGAGCGTGAATCTTTTGAGAAATCTCGAAAACTTGGTTTGCGTTTATTGGTTACCGCTTTTTTAACCATACCTATTCTCTTGCTGATGATTATCGATGTAACAGCTAAAAACCTTAAGAGTTCAATTGATACAAACTTCTTATCCCTTGTTGATCAAATAAATAACCAGTTACTAAATGCTGGAATCGACTTTAACTTTGATTACCCAACAGCCCCTGCCTCGGCTTGGATCGTAATTGCACTCTCCCTACCTGTGGTGCTGATTTTGGCTTGGCCGATACACCGCGCAGCCATAAAAAATCTAACTAAGCCAACCATGGACACCTTGGTTTCAATTGGATCCTTGACCGCATTAATCTGGAGCATTTACGCAACCGCGACTTATACACACAGCAGTGGAGCAAATATGGATATGTCAGAGCTGCAAAATTATGCAGAAGTTTCAGCTTCTGTAATTTTCTTTGTGATGCTTGGCAGATACTTAGAGCACAGAGCAAAGCGCAAAGCCGGTTCCGCCTTGGCTGAATTATTTAAATTATCAGCTGGCAGTGTTGAGGTTTTGCGCGATCAAATGAGATTAACCATCGACATTTCAGAGATTGAAATTGGTGATATTTTTACGGTAAAACCTGGTGATAAATTAGCAACTGATGGTGTTGTAATCTCAGGAAATAGCAGTATTAATAATTCTTTTTTAACTGGTGAATCAATGCCAATTGAAGTTAGTGTTGCAGATTTTGTTTACGCCGGGTCAATAAATAACAATGGATCTATAGTTGTGCGAGCAACCAGAGTTGGCGCTGATACCGAGATTGCCCGAATTACTCGAATGGTTATGAGCGCACAAAGTGAGAAAGCACCTGCTCAAAGGTTTGCTGATCAAATTTCTGCTTTTTTTGTACCGATCGTGCTTGTTTTATCGATCGCTACCTTTTTGACCTGGTACTTAACCGGTGCAGAGTTAGCTAAATCTATTGCTACTGCGATTGCAGTATTAATTATCGCTTGTCCTTGCGCACTGGGGCTAGCAACTCCAATTGCGCTTATGGTTGCAGCCGGTAAAGGTGCCAAATTAGGTTTTATTATTCGATCTCCTAAGGCAATTGAAAAAGCAAGGGGTATCACCGATGTTGTCTTTGATAAGACGGGAACTATCACAACTGGCAGCATGAAATTACATCAGATGCTTGTTATTGAATCCCCACTTAATCAATCATCTTCTGCCATAAATACGGCTGAGGTTTTGAATTTAACTTTAAGCATTGAATCACTTGATTCTCATCCAGTAGCTAGTGCCATAGCGGTAGAGTTGAAGAAACAGGGCTTTGGCGCCGAAGGATTAACAGAGTTTGAACATCGCACAGGGCAAGGTGTTGCAGCTAGAACTGCTGGTGGAAAAACTTTATTAGTTGGCTCACCAATTTCAATTGCTAGAAGCTCAACTGATTTTCACCCACAACTTAAAGCAGCAATTGATGAGGCAAATACCCGAGGCAACTCAGTAGCCGTAGTTGCAATTGATGGTGTTGCCTACGCAGTATTTGAAGTCGGTGATTCATTAAAGTCTGATGCCGCCTCAGCAATTAGTAGATTGCAGGATCAAGGAATTAATACTTGGCTAGTAACTGGTGATTCAGCAACAGCTGCCATAGCAATGGGAGGCGCGGCTGGAATTCCAATTGATAATATTTTTGCTACCGCTTCGCCAGAACAAAAGATTGATTTTGTTAAATCTCTTCGCGGTGATAAAAACTTAACATCAAAGAATAGTCATCGGGTGCTAATGATCGGTGATGGCATAAATGATGCGGCCGCAATCGCTGAGGCGGATTTAAGTATGGCAATGGGCACTGGAACAGATACTGCAATTGCTGCTGCCGATATAACCTTGATTAGACCTTCACTAGGCACCGCACTTGATGCATTAAATACTTCCAAGAAAACTGTTCGGATTATTAAATCTAATTTAGTATGGGCATTTGCTTATAATTTAATTTGTATTCCAATTGCTGCATCTGGCAATCTATCGCCGATGTATGCAGGAGCGGCGATGTCTATATCTTCATTATTTGTCGTAATTAATAGCTTACGAATTTAAGTTTGGTAGCGGGGACAGGATTTGAACCTATGACCTCTGGGTTATGAGCCCAGCGAGCTACCGAGCTGCTCCACCCCGCGTCGGAAGTTAAATCCTAAAGCAATACTGAATTAAAGCAAAATGGTTATCGGTTTTGCGCAGCGGTCAGCGCAGCAATTGCTGCTTCCAAACGTGCACGTGCCTTATCAGTTGCGGCGCCATCTAATCGCTTTTGCGCTGCAATGTAATCTTTGTATGCAGATTGCAATGATGCAATTGCAGATTTAATCTCTTGGCTTGAGCCCGTAGTACTTGTGCCACTTGTTGGTGGAAGATTATTTCCAGTTGTTGTTCCAGAGTTTCCACCAAATACTTGATCTAACGCACCTTTTAATGTGTCATCAAATCCAATTTGGTCTCCAAATGAAACTAAAACCTTCTGTAGAAGTGGGTAGGCAGCAGTGTTTGCTGTTGCGCGAACATAGACCGGCTGCACGTATAACAAACCATTACCAACTGGCAGCGTTAATAGGTTAGCTAAAACAACATCTGATCCACCTTGGCGAAGAAGTGAGAGTGTTGTTGCAACCTCTGGCTTTGCTTCAAAATTAGAGGCAACCTGTGAAGGGCCGGCAACGTTAGCCGATCTTGGAAGCTGTAGCACTGTGATCTTTCCATAATCTGGACCATTATCTGAATTGACAATTGCTAGCGCAGATAAGTTTTCGCGACCACCGCGAGGAACAAATGGTGTTGATAATGAGAAGGTTGGTTTTTCTTGACCTGGAATTTGCATCGTTAAATAAACTGGTGGCTGATTACCAGCGTTGGCACCAAAGGTTGATGGATCACGAGGTACGCGCCAAAAATCTTGACCGCCATAGAAAGCATCCGCTGTGCTTACGTGATAAGCACTTAAAATATCGCGCTGCACGCGGAACATATCCTCTGGGTAGCGAATGTGGGAAAGAAGTTGCTCAGAAATCTCACTCTTAGCCTTTACAGTTCCAGGAAATGCTTTGCTCCATGTTGCAAGTACTGGATCCTTCTCATCCCACTGATACAAAACAATAGTGCCATCGTAGGCATCAACTGTTGCCTTAACTGAATTTCGAATGTAATTAACACTCTTGTTATCTAATGAAGCAACCGCTGTTGCGCGAGAGGTCAATGCATCTGCAGTGTCAGCTAAATTAACTTTACGAGAGTTTGGGTAGCCATTTGAAGTTGTGTATCCATCAACTATCCAAAGTATTTTGCCATCGACTACAGCTGGGTATGGGTCACCATCTAACGTAAGCCATGGCGCAACCTTTGCAATGCGCTGCCTTGGATTGCGATCAAATAAAATCTTAGAGCTTGAGTTAATTAAATTAGACAAAACAATTCGTTGCTCTTGATACTTAATTGCAAACAATAATCTGGTAAATAGTGAGCCCATCGGAACTCCACCTTCACCGGTGTATGTGTAATTCTTCTGACCATTTGCTGATTTATCATCTGGATAATCAAGCTCTGCTGGTGCGCTCTCAGCGCTGCCACCCACGATTGAATAATCTGGCACATTCTCACCAAAGTAAATTCGCGGTTCAAACTCTCCTAAACCATTTGTTGGTGGAATATCGCCAACAATAAAACTTGGCTTGCCATCAGCATCTCGAGCATTTCCATAAGCAGCGACCATTCCAAATCCATGTGTATAAACCAAGTGATCATTAATCCAGTTACGTGATGGATTTCCATCGATGTTTAATTCTCGGACAGCGACAACGACATCTCGCTCTTGGCCATTAATTGTGTAACGATCAATATCTAAAGCATCAGCGAATGAGTAGTAAGGCTTAATTTGCTGAAGCTGGCGGAAAGTCGCCGATAAAATATTTGGATCCATCAATCTGATGTTTGCAATTGTTGCCGCATCATTAGCAAGCTGGCCCGCAGATGTTGCAACCGTTGCTTGGTAATCCAACATCTCTACCTTGTCCAAGCTGTATGCAGCGCGAGTTGCATCAATATTCTTTTGAATAAATGGCGCCTCTTTAGAGGACTCACTTGGCTTTACCTGAAATTGTTGAATTGCAGCCGGATAAATTCCAGCGATTAATACTGAGGCGATAACCATTAATGCAACACCAGCAGTTGGTAATAACCAGGACTTGCGAACAATGTTTGCAAAAAATAAAAGTGCGCAGACAACTGCAATTGCCGAAAGGATAGATTTAGCTGGCAATAAGGCATTTACGTCAGAGTAAGTAAGACCAGTAATTAATCTTCCCTCTTTTAGCGTTAATGCGTATCGGTCATACCAATAAGCCACCGCTTTTAGAAGTACTAAGAAGCCAAGAAGTACTGATAGCTGTACTCGAGCTGCAACTGTCGTGCGCTCTTCTCTGACCTGAGGCCTGATGCCACCGTAAAGATAATGAACACCCACCGCTGCCAAAATAGTCAAAATTATGGTTGAGATCGCCCAACCAATTAATGATTGCCACATCGGAAGTTCAAAAGCGAAAAATGAAATGTCTTTATTGAATTGTGGATCGGTCACGCCAAATGGTGTGGCATTTCTAAATAGCAACCACTCTTGCCAAAGTCTGGAGCCAGCGCTGCCAGCGAAGTAGAACAGTGATGCAAAAACACCAATAATTACAAACTTGCGAATCGGTGCAAGTTGGCTTCGGTAACGCTCTAAATTATCCGCCTCTACATTTACCGGAACATAGATAGGGCGATTTCGGTATGCCAAATAAATATTTGCAGTAACAATTAATGCAGTTAAAAATCCAAATCCAGCAAATAAGTAAGCTTTAGTAAAAAGAGTTGTTTGCCAAACAGAAACAAAATCAACTGAGCGATACCAAAGTAGATCTGCATAAAAACCACTTGATGAAACTAAAATCAATGAGAGTATAAATAAAACACCAATAGTTATTGATAATGGTGAAATTTTGCGTGGTCCACCAGGATTTTTGCGACCAAAATTTGCAAAAGGATTCGCGCCGCCGCCGAAGTTGTTGCCGAATCCGCCGCCGAAGTTATTTCCAAAAGGATTATTGCCGAATGGGCTATTGCCGCCTGAACCTGTATTACTCATGGGCAGATCTTAGCCAGTTAGTTAACTGGGCAAGCTGCCAGCTTCGTGCCAGTTGGGGCCCGAAGTACCGATAATGCCTGGGTTAATGTGGCGACTGGCACAATTTGAATACCTTTAAATAGATCTGGGCTAGATATATCAGAACAGTTATCTATTGGTGCTAAAAATATTTCAACGCCATCTTTCTTGGCTCCAATAATTTTCTCAGTAATTCCACCGATTGGGCCCACCTCACCCGTGTCTGTAATCGTGCCAGTTCCAGCAATATTTCTTCCTCTTAACAAATCTTCACTTCCTAATTTTTCAATTATGCCCAGCGCAAAAATTAAGCCACCACTGGGCCCACCAGTTTCATCTAATTTAATCTTGACTGTAATTGGAAATTTTTGCTCAGTGGCAATTGTGATTCCAATAAATGCTGAACCATCATCACGAGCAGATAACTTAATTTTAACTTGCAGCAGATTTTCAGAGGCGCCTCTAAGCACCGTTAGATTTAAAATATCACCTGGTTTTTTACTTTTTAGAAGATTAATTACCTGACTAGCTGAAGTTAATGTAGTTCCTTCAACTGCAATTAACTGATCCTTAATTTTTAGATTATTAACCGCATCAGTTTTATCATTAATCGAGTTGACTAATAACTTCGTTTCACCTTTATAACCAAGTAAAGTTAAAGCTGCCGCCGTTGCATTCACCTGAGACTCCTGCATATCTGCTGCGCCTTGCTGGGTAGATTCAACCGTGCTTTCATTCTCTGGATAAATCTCAACTCTTGGTAGGACCGCTTGTTCACCTCGAACCCAGCCATATAGAACATCAAAGCCTGTCATATATGAATCTGGATTAGTCACCATTACTGAGGTGACTGATAATTTTCCCTTACTTGGAAATACTTCAGCGCCACTAATTGAAATAGCTTTGGTTAAAATGTTTTGCGGCTCACCTGGTGATAGAAGCACATATGGAGTGGGCACAAAAAAAGCAAGCAGGACTAATGCTATGAAAACAAGTTTGCTAAATCTTGGTAACTTGGCTTTGACTGGGAAGTACTGTCGCAATTACTTCTCATCCTTAGACCCATTTTGCTTATCCTTGAAAGTATTTTGAAACTTAGCGAACTTGCCCATAGAGCGATGAGTGTCCTTATCAAATTTAGATTGAAACTTTGAAACCCAGACGACGTAAACAATGGAGCCAAAGACAGCAACGAGCGGGATTAGCCACCACACCAAGGCAGATAAAGCCGGGGCCGATGAGTTCATAAGCACAATCCTATTCAGGTGGGAAGAAATTTGTCGCCATTGTTGTTACACCCAGTAAGTAGTATTTGTATCCGGTGCTTTAAATTGAGGGTGTAATTCTTGGATTAAGATCTCTCAAGAATCTGATTAGGAGTTTGAAATGAGTTTTGGCTTTTTACCAAATGAGGGGCAACCTGATTTTGAAGCCATGATGCGCCAATTCAAAGAGATGGGATTGGACCCGGCGGCGATTGAAAGTGCAATGCAAGGGGCAAAAACTTTTTTTGATTCTGCGCAATCTGTTACAAACAATCCTGCCCAAACTTTAATTGCAGTAGATGCACTGCGAGATATTGCCCGAAAGGTGATTGCGGCAAAAGGTGAGCAACCAATCGGGACCACAGACCACAAGCGGGTATTAGATGCTTTGTTAATTGCGGGTACCTGGCTAGATACCGAAATTCTCTTCCCATCCACTGAGTCACATTTACAGCCAGCATGGTCTAAGCGAGATTGGTTGGACTCATCTCTACTCTCCTGGCAGGCAATGATTGAACCGTTAGCGGTCGGTATGGCTGATGCGCTAGCAAATGTAATTAGTGGAACACAGGCAGGTTTGCCGGTGGAGCTCTCTGGCACCCAAAATCAAAGCGAAGAGCAACAAAAAGCGATGAAGGAGATGCTGGCAAGATTGCTGCGCAGCTTTATGGGCACCATGATTGCAACTCAACTTGGGCAAAGCATTGGAGCCATTGCCAACAACATAACCGGTGCTAATGATGCTGCAATTCCATTAAGTTCTGGGGCGCATTTAATCCCACAAAACATTAATGAGTGGTCACAAGGTCTTGGATTACCAGAGGCAGAAGTTGATATTTACTTAGCGCTGCGCGAGGTAAGTGCGGCGCGCTTGTTTGCAAGTACTCCTTGGTTAA
>JBIIXT010000001.1:0-89960 GCA_044347205.1 Candidatus Nanopelagicus sp.
AGTTAATTAGATAAGGTCAGCACCTAACACCTTGCCATTTATTTGGCAGATGGGGCTGTGGCGCAGCTGGTAGCGCACTTGCATGGCATGCAAGGGGTCAGGGGTTCGACTCCCCTCAGCTCCACGTAAATTTCATTTACTTATTTCAACACAGGGGAGAGCACAGTGAATACGGTGACAATTCCAGATCGCTGGAGTGCTACCAATCTGCCTGACCTTTCCGGAAAAAAATTCTTAATTACAGGTGCCACAAGTGGTATCGGTTTAGCGGCGGCAACTGAGTTAGCCCGGCGAAATGCAAAGGTAATCATTACCGCGCGCAGTGCAAATAAAGGCGCAGCAGCGGTAAAACAAATTGGTCCAGGCTTAGTTGAAGTCCTTGAACTTGATTTAACAGATTTAGCATCAGTAAAAAAAGCTGCTGCATCCATTACTGATGGAATTGATGTTTTGATCCTAAACGCCGGAATAATGGCTACACCCTTTGCAAAGACTAAAGATAATTTTGAACTTCAAATGGGAACAAACCATTTAGGCCACTTTGCCTTTGCTGGCCTGCTACATCAACAAGTACGCGAGCGAATCGTTAGCGTCTCTAGCTTTGTGCACCGGATGGGTAGTTTTGGCGATAATTCACAAACCGCCATTAAAGATATTTGTTTAGGAGTTGGAAAATACCAACCATGGGCTGCCTATAGTGCAAGCAAGTTAGCAAATCTGTTATTTGTCTCAGAGCTTGAGCGCCTTCGCATAAAAAATAATTGGAGTTTTATACCTATCGCAGTTCACCCAGGTTACTCAAACACTAATCTGCAAGGTGTGGCACCAGCAATGAAAGGCAATAAATTAGAGGGACAAATCATTGGTGGCATGAATAGTATTTTTGCGCAAAGTTCTGCTCGTGGCGCCCTGCCAACACTGTGTGCTTGCGTCTTTCCGGATCTACTTGGTGGCTCATTTATTGGTCCAAATGGATTGCTGGAGATGCGCGGTTTTCCTAAGATAACTCGAGCACGCGCCCTTGCATATGATCAAACATTAGCTAGAAATCTTTGGCAGGTTAGTGAAGAGCTAACTGGAATTGTGTGGCCAAAAAATGCATGAGGCTTATGATTTTAAAGCGGTTCAAGATAAATGGCTGCCAATCTGGGACAAACTACAACCATTTAAATCTGGCAGCGATGATGATGCTCGGCCAAAGAAGTATGTATTGGATATGTTTCCTTATCCATCAGGTGATCTTCATATGGGACATGCCGAGGCGTATGCACTAGGTGATGTAATTGCACGGTACTGGGTGCAAAAAGGATTTAATGTCATGCATCCAATTGGTTGGGATGCTTTTGGATTACCAGCTGAGAATGCAGCGATTAAGCGAGATGCTGATCCACGCGAGTGGACTTATGAAAATATTGCAGTCCAAAAAGCATCGATGCGCAGATATGCATGTTCATTTGATTGGGATCGCACTCTTCATACCTGTGACCCTGAGTATTACAAATGGAACCAATGGTTGTTTTTACAGATGTATAACAAGGGACTCGCTTACCGAAAAGATTCAGCGGTTAACTGGTGTCCAGATTGCCAAACCGTATTAGCAAATGAGCAGGTAGTTGCAGGTCTTTGTGAGAGATGCGATAACGCAGTCACAAAAAAGAAGTTAAACCAATGGTATTTAAAGATCACCGATTACGCCGATCGCTTGCTTGATGATATGGATCAACTAGAAGGTAAGTGGCCAGAAAAAGTATTAACGATGCAGCGAAACTGGATTGGTAGATCAACTGGCGCCGAGGTTACCTTTGAAGTTAAGGATCATGCGCAGCCAATTACTGTGTATACAACTCGTCCAGATACTTTATTTGGTGCAACTTTTATGGTGGTCGCTGCCGATAGCGCACTTGCTGCAGAGTTAGCAGCTGGCACCTCAGTTGAGGGTGAGTTTAAAAAATACTTAGATTCAGTAAAGGCAGCATCAGATATTGATCGCCTAGCTACAGATCGACCAAAGAGCGGTGTCTTTTTAAATAGATTTGCAATAAATCCAGTAAATGGTGAAGAGATACAAATTTGGGCATCTGATTATGTACTTGCAGATTATGGAACTGGCGCAATTATGGCTGTTCCAGCACATGATCAACGAGATTTAGATTTTGCCCGTGCAATGAAGTTACCAGTTCGTGTAGTTATTGATACCGGTGAAGAGGATCCATCGATTTCTGGAATTGCTACTGCCGGAGATGGCAAGGTGATTAACTCAGGATCAATTACTGGATTAAGCAAGGCGGATGCGATTACAAAAATTACCCAAGAGCTTGCCGCTAAAAAATTAGGAAAATCTGCGCGCAACTACCGCCTGCGAGATTGGTTAATCTCTCGCCAACGTTTTTGGGGAACACCGATTCCAATTATTCACTGTGAAAAATGTGGTGAAGTGCCAGTTCCAGAGAGCCAACTTCCAGTGGAGCTACCAAGTGCGGCTGGTTTAGATTTAAAGCCTAAAGGTTCCTCACCGCTCGGAGCAGCAAGTGATTGGGTAAATGTTTCTTGCCCAAAATGTAACGCACCTGCCAAACGTGATGCTGACACAATGGATACCTTCTTTGACTCATCTTGGTACTACCTTCGCTACACATCAGTAAATAGAGATGATGTGGCTTTTGATAAAAAGGCGGTTGAAACTTGGTTACCAGTGGATCAGTATGTTGGTGGGGTAACCCATGCGATCTTGCACCTTTTGTACTCAAGATTTTTTACCAAGGTTTTGCATGATCTAGGTCATTTAAACTTCACTGAACCATTTACTAGATTATTAAATCAAGGAATGGTGTTAATGGATGGCTCAGCGATGAGCAAGAGCCGAGGCAACTTAGTTAAATTATCAGATGAGCTAAACACACATGGCGTGGATGCGATTCGAGTAGCACTGGTATTTGCCGGCCCGCCAGAGGATGATATTGATTGGTCAGATGTTTCACCGGCGGGCTCATTAAAGTTTTTAAACAGAGCCTGGCGAATTGCTGGTGATGTCAGCAGTAAAGCAGGGGTTAACTTTGAAACTGGTGATCTTGCATTACGCAAAGTAACTCATAAATCATTAAATGATATTTCTCTCGCTGTTGAATCCTTTAGATTTAATGTTTGTATCGCTCGAATGATGGAGTTAGTAAATGCAACTAGAAAAGCAATTGACTCCGGATGTGGTGGGGCAGACCCAGCCGTTCGTGAGGCGGCGCAGGTTATTGCAATTGCTTTATCTTTAGTTGCGCCATATACGGCCGAGGAAATGTGGCAGATGTTAGGACACGAGCCGGCGATCGCAAATGCAGGCTGGCCAGTAGTTGATCCATCTCTGCTTACCGATGATTTAGTTGAGGTTGTGCTTCAGATAAATGGCAAAATTATTGATCGCCTAGATGTTTCACCAAGTATTTCCAAAGAGGATTTAGAGAAAGCTGCTCGGGCTAATGAAAAAATGGCGGCTGCGTTATCTGGATCAGACATCAAAAAAGCGATTGTGGTTGTGCCAAAGCTTGTGAATTTTGTAATTTAATTTCCACAGCCTCCTCAGAAATTTTAAAATCCATATCTAATCTGTAGCAAGATGCGCAGATGTTTGATCTGAATATCTCACCAGAACAAAAGCGCGCTTTAACCATACTGGCCACCCTTTGTTTAGGCGTGGGTGGCTTCTTCTTCCTGAATTCACGGCCCAGTGCGATCTCAGAGAGTGCACCAGAGCTTTCGCAAGAGTTAGCGATCATCACACCGGATACTGCAACTAGTACCGTGATCGTAAATGTTGCGGGCAAGGTAGCAAATCCTGGCGTGTACCAATTGCCAGTTGGATCACGCGTTGTTGATGCCTTAACAATGGCTGGAAATCAATTACGTGGTGTTGACATTAGTGATATTAATTTAGCGAGAATCTTGGTAGATGGTGAACAAATTTTAATTGGCACACCAGCAACATCTGCTGCAAAAAAGGCTACCGCCAAAATTTCTAGCACTAATCCACTTGATTTAAATCGAGCAACTGCAGCGCAATTAGATACCTTGCCAGGAATTGGTCCAGTTACTGCGCAACGAATTTTAGATTACCGAGCCAAGGTAGGCCGGATTAATGCAGTCGAGGAGCTTAAGAAAATCTCTGGTTTAGGTGGATCAAAATTCGAAGAGATCAAAGAGTTACTTCGCGTTTAGTAGATTACCGATTACTTGTTATCGCCACCTCACTTTGGATCGGCGCGGCAGTAATCGGTCTCTTTCCAAATCTTAAATTTGCTCTACTTATCCCACTTACTCTGGCCGCACTTTTTTTGCGAAGAAAAATCCCACTTATCTTGTTGGTTGCCTTCTTAGTCGGTGGCTGCATTATCTCTATTCGCCAAGCAGCCTTAGCCAATGATTTAGTGATTTCCTCATTTAATCAGCAGGTAGAAATTATTGCTGAGATCAGAAGTGATCCGTTGATTCGAAGCGGTAAGGTCTTTGGTTCAGCCAAGATGCCAGATCGGCAAAGTTTTTTAATATCGGTGCAAAATTTTAATGGCGCAGTAATTAATCTTCCGATGCGAATGCAGGCACCGGTAAATCAAAGCCTGCTGCTTAATCAAAGGTTTAAAGCATCAGTAAAGGTGGTCAAGAGCAAAGAGGTGAAGGTGGCAGCTTTAGTAATTGCCACAAAAGATTTAGAAATCTTAAATCAACCAAAGAGGTTGTTTTTGGTGACAGACCAAATTCGTAGCTCATTTCGATCATTGGTTCCTAAAAATGATCTGGGATCACTTATTCCAGGTTTGATCTTGGGCGACACCTCACTACAAACTCAGAAGTTCACAAATGCAATGCGCAGGGTGGGCTTCTCGCACCTAACAGCGGTAAGTGGAGCCAACTTTGCGTTAGTAGCAGGCTTTGTTCTTTGGTTGATGCAATTTCTCATTCCTAAGATTAAAACTCGATTAGTTATTACAGCATTAATTTTAATTCTCTTTATTTTTCTAGTTCGGCCAACACCGTCTGTCTTACGTGCTGCAGTTATGACTGCTGTTTTACTGTCGGCTCGCTATCGTGGTGATAACGCACTCGGCTTACCGGCGCTAGGAGCAGCGATCGGTGGCCTGGTTTTAATTGATCCATTTCAAGCGATCGATCCCGGGTTTGCACTCTCAGTTCTTGCAACGGCTGGCATTTTAATTTTATCCCCACAGATAACTAGCTGGTTATCACCTCGAATTAAGTGGAGTTGGATGGCGGAGGCGATTGCGATACCAATTTCTGCAACAATATTTTGTACACCGGTAATCGTTGCTTTATCTGGCCAGTTATCACTAATTACTGTTCCAGCAAATATTTTAGCCTCACCAGTTATTGGTCCGATCACTGTTCTTGGCTTCATCGCTGCAATTTTTGCTGCCTTACTGCCAAAGATTTCTGCGCTCTTATTGCTATTTACCTATCCAATGGCGGGATGGATTGTTTGGCTCTGTGACATCGGGGCTTCCTTCGCAGTTTTGAAATTCTCTTCCACATTATTTTTTATGGCGCTGATTTGTATTATCTCAATCATATTCTTCAAAAGAAAATGGCGACTACTTTTATTGGTTGCAGTTTTATTGATCTCACAACTTACCTACGCCAAAGTTTATTGGCCAGGGAGTGATTGGAAGGTTACTAATTGTGATGTTGGCCAAGGAGATGGGCTCGTAATTAATCTAGAAAACAACCGGGCAATTGTGGTTGATGTTGGCCCAGATGCATCCCTTATAGATGCTTGCCTTAGGCGGTTAAAGATTAAGGAGATTTCACTTCTGGTCCTAACTCATTTTCATGCTGATCATGTTGGTGGTTTAGCTGGTGCAATAAAAGGCCGAGCTGTTAAACAGGTCTGGATCTCCAATAATTTGCAGCCAGAGTTCTCCTATCAGAATGCGATTAGAACACTTTCCAAGATAAAGATTTCACAGGTACTTTCCGGTCAGCAATTTAAAATTGCAGGGGCGCAAATATCTGTTTTATGGCCAGAGCGGTATCAAGGCAATTTCAAATCACTGCCGGGGGATGGTTCTGCGATTAATAATTCAAGTATTGCTCTAGTAATTAAGTTAAAGGATTTGAAAGTGTTTGTAGCTGGTGATCTAGAGCCACCTGTTCAAGAGATCATCACTTCAAATCCATTGCTTGAAAAAGTTGATATCTATAAGGTCTGTCATCACGGCTCCGCCTATCAATACTTACCATTGCTCGATAAAATCAATCCAGCTGTTGCGGTAATTAGCGTTGGTAAGGAAAATACTTATGGTCATCCAGCGCCAGATTTAATCAGTGAGTTTGAGCGAAGAGGAGTTAAACTGCTTCGAACTGATAGATCTGGTGGAATTGCGATCAGTGCACCCAATAAGATTCGGGTCACAGGAAAAGATTGGTGGCAGATTCGGTGGGGTTAGTTTTAATTCAGGGAGCGGAAGCACTTTTAGCTGACCGCGCTATCTCCCAGATTATCTCCGCATCCCCGCAAGCCACAATTACCACACTCACTGCAGATGAGGTTGAGCTGGGCACAATTACAGATTCACTAGCGCCTTCCTTGTTTGGTGATGTGCGCATTGTGGTTATTAAGGAGATTCAAGATTTAACAGCAGAGTGCACTGATGAAGTTATTGAATATCTCACTAACCCAGATGAATCTTTGAACTTAGTGTTATGGCATAAGGGCGGTGTTAAAGGTAAAGCACTTGTAGATAAGGTTAAGAAGGCTGGCGCTCAGGTAATTGCGGTTGAGGCAATTAAAAAAGATAGTGATAAGGCAGAGTTTGTTCGCAGTGAGTTTAAGCGACTGGGCAGAAAAATTTCCACAGAGGCGGTGCAGGCATTAATTGATTCATTAGGAAGTGATTTGCGAGAGTTGGGTGGAGCTTGCTCTCAACTAGCAAGTGATGTCGCAGCCGGTAAGGTAATTGATGAAAGTGATGTCGCAGATTATCAACAAGGTCGGATTGAGACCACTGGTTATGATGTTGCCGATGCAGTATTAGATGGCAAAACTGCGCTGGCTTTAATCTCACTGCGAAATGCAATTAATACCGGAACTGATCCAGTCCTAATTGTTAGCGCAATTGCAGCCTCGATTCGCACAATGGCAAAGGTTTCTGGAACATCTCGCGGTTTAAAATCTTTTGATTTAGCATCACAGTTAGGTTTGCCGCCATGGCAGATTGATAAAGCTCGCCGTCAGTTAAGTGGCTGGAGTGAGAATGCACTGGCTCGATCAGTCATTGTCCTGGCGCAAGCAGATGCTGATATCAAGGGCGCAGCAGCAGATCCGGCTTATGCGCTAGAGCGAGCAATTATCACCATCAGTACCGCCCGTGGCAGTAAGTAATTACGCTCAGTTTGAGCCTAATCGATGGCGCTGATACGATGCGCCTTCTGTAAAAAGTTAATTAAATAAATTTCAAATGAAAAGGAACTCTATTCGTGGCAAATATTAAGTCGCAGATCAAGCGTATTCGCACCAATAACAAGGCGCAGGATCGCAACAAGGCGTACCGCTCGGCACTAAAGACAGCGATCCGTCGTTTCCGCGATGCAATTACTGCTGGCGATAAGAGCAAGATCACCGCTGAACTTCGCGATGCATCACGTTCATTGGATATGGCTGTTTCAAAGGGCGTAATCCATGCTAACCAAGCAGCAAACAAAAAGTCAGCGTTGGCTAAGTTAGCTAACAAAGCTGGCGTACGTTAATTCGCCAACAACTTTAACGGCGTAAGGGCAAAGTAGCGATGCCTGCAATTGACTCGGCGAAAGCGCCGCAACCTGCTTCAACAAATCCAAATCAAATTCGCAACTTTTGCATTATTGCCCATATTGATCATGGTAAATCCACATTGGCAGATCGCATGCTTGGAATTACCGGAGTCGTAGAAGATCGCAATATGCGAGCCCAGTATTTAGATCGCATGGATATCGAGCGCGAGCGTGGCATCACAATTAAGAGCCAAGCAGTTCGCCTGCCTTGGAAATCTGGAATTGATAATCAGGATTACATATTAAACATGATCGATACACCCGGTCACGTCGACTTTACATACGAGGTATCGCGCTCGCTAGCTGCTTGTGAAGGTGCAATTTTGTTAGTGGACTGCGCACAGGGAATAGAGGCGCAAACACTGGCAAACCTTTATCTAGCGATGGAAAATAATTTAACCATCATTCCAGTTTTAAACAAGATTGATTTACCTGCAGCCCAGCCAGAGAAATTCGCAGTTGAATTAGCAAAGTTAATTGGCTGTCAGCCAGAGGATTGTCTTCGTGTTTCAGGTAAAACTGGTGATGGTGTGCTTGAGCTACTTGATCAAATTGTTAAGCAAATCCCAGCACCAACTGGTGATCCCAAAGCACCAACTAGAGCCTTAATTTTCGACTCGGTTTATGATCTTTATCGAGGTGTTGTTACCTATGTCCGAGTAGTTGATGGACACCTTTCACCTCGTGATCAGATACAAATGTTTTCAACTGGGGTAAGACATGAGATGTTAGAAGTTGGTGTGATTTCACCAGAGCCGATTGCAAGTAAGGGATTAGGCGTTGGTGAGGTTGGCTACTTAATCACTGGCGTAAAAGATGTCCGCCAATCGCGAGTTGGTGACACGGTTACTACTTACAACAACCCAACAACCAATCCACTTGCTGGATATAAAGATCCTAAGCCAATGGTTTTCTCTGGTTTATTTCCAATTGATGGCGCTGAATACCCAATGTTGCGCGAGGCGCTAGATAAATTGCAGTTAAATGATGCAGCCTTAGTTTTTGAGCCAGAGTCATCAACCGCACTTGGATTTGGATTTCGTTGTGGTTTTCTTGGACTTTTGCATATGGAGATTGTGCGTGAGCGATTAGAGCGTGAGGCTGGTTTAACTTTAATTTCTACAGCGCCCAGTGTGGTCTACAACGTGAGCTTAGATAACGGTGAAAAATTACTTGTTACTAACCCATCTGAGTATCCAGATGGAAAAATCTCAGAGGTACTAGAGCCTGTAGTTAAAGCAACAATTTTATCGCCCGTTGAATTTATCGGCAGCATCATGGAGCTTTGCCAACAGCGCCGAGGAATTTTAAAAGGCATGGATTATTTATCAGAGGATCGCGTAGAGATTCGCTACACATTGCCACTTGCTGAAATCGTCTTTGATTTCTTTGATAATTTGAAATCTAGAACTCGTGGCTACGCCTCCTTAGATTATGAACCAACTGGGGAGGAAGCAGCTGATTTAGTAAAAGTAGATATCTTGCTGCAGGGTGAGAAAGTTGATGCATTTAGTCAGATTGTGCACCGCGATAAAGCTTATGCATACGGTGTGATGATGACAGAAAAACTACGTGAATTAATTCCACGGCAGCAGTTTGAGGTTCCAATTCAGGCAGCAATCGGCGCAAAAATTATTGCACGTGAGAACATCAGAGCGATTCGTAAAGATGTTCTGGCCAAATGTTATGGCGGTGATATCACCCGTAAACGTAAATTACTTGAGAAGCAAAAAGAGGGTAAGAAGCGAATGAAGATGGTTGGGCGAGTAGAGGTGCCACAAGAGGCATTTATTGCAGCGCTAACAACTGATTCAGATAAGGCTAAAGAAAAGTAAGTCAGTGGAGCTATCCTTTTATATTCACATTCCATACTGCGTAAAACGTTGTGGTTACTGCGACTTTAATACTTACACTCCGGCCGAATTAAAAATTTCTGATGGACTTTCTCAAATTTCTAACTCCTATATTGATTTAGTTATCGAAGAGATCCAGCAAGCTAAATTGGCAGTTGGTGAAGCTACTGTGCCCACAATTTTCTTTGGTGGTGGAACTCCCTCATTAATGGAGGCAGCTGATATTGCTAGGGTAATTATAAAGATTAAAAACTCTTTTACCTTAAGGGATGATTGTGAGATTACATTAGAGACCAACCCCGATACAGTGGACAAGCAGAAGTTGGCTGCCTTTAAGGCTGCTGGGATCAACCGGATATCTATTGGAATGCAATCAGCGGTAGATCATGTGTTAAAAACTTTAGATCGCACTCATAACCCACAGAACTTGTCGCAGGTTACACAGTGGGCAAGTGAGGTTGGATTTGAAGACATTTCAGTTGATTTAATTTATGGAACTCCAGGTGAATCCTTAGCGGATTGGCAATTAAGTATTGATGCCGCCTTGGCATTACCAATTAATCACATAAGTGCTTATGCCTTGATTGTGGAGGATGGCACAAAGCTTGCCAACGCAATTAAACGTGGTGAGATTGAAAATGTGGATGATGATCTAATGGCAGAAAAGTATTTACTAGCAGATCAAGCCTTCACAGCAGCTGGATTTACTTGGTATGAGTTAAGTAATTGGAGTAAATCAGGTGGGCAAAGTGAGCACAATATTGCCTACTGGTTAAATAAAAACTGGTGGGGTGTTGGTCCAGGCGCCCATTCACATTTAAATGGCATGCGTTGGTGGAATGTAAAGCACCCCAATTTATATAAATCAAAAATTTCAGGTAATGAGTCACCAAAATTAGATCAAGAGCTACTAGAGCCGATGCAAATTGAAAGTGAGCGATTAATGCTTTCGATTAGATTACCAAGTGGCATTAGCAAGGATTCATTATCAAGTGAGCAAGTTAAGACCCTTGAGCCATATTTAGACAGTGGTGCATTAGACCTAGATAAATGGGGCGCTGGAAGTGTGAGTTTGAGTTTAACTGGGCGATTAATTGCAGATCGGATCGTGCGTGAAATACTTTTGTAGTAGCGTGGCCTTATGACTTACAACATTATCTCTGGTCTTCTGGCGGTAATCTTTTTAATCTCTGGTTTAAGCAAAATTTCCGGAAGTAATGTGGGGCTATCTGGCACCCGAGATGTCGGCATTAACGATCTCTTGGCACGATTAATCGGTGTCGTTGAGGCAGTTGCCGCCCTAGGTTTAATCTGGGGTTTGAAGAATCCAAGTGATGCAATTGGTTGGTATGCAGCAGTGACTTTATGGATAGCAATGGGAGTTGCCATATTTACCCACTTTAGAGCGGAGAAGTTAAAGACCGCATTTCCAGCATTTTTACTATTATTTTTAACAACAGTCTTGATGGTAATTAAGTAAGTATGCAACATCGGCAATTAGCAATTTTACGAGCCATCGTTGAGGATTATGTTGCAACGGAGGAGCCAGTTGGTTCAAAGAGCTTGGCATCAAGACATGGCTTAGGTGTCTCACCGGCAACGATTCGAAATGAGATGGCGGTATTAGAAGAGGCTGGCTTAATTACTCAACCACACACAAGTGCTGGCCGGATTCCAACTAATAAAGGTTATCGAGTCTTCGTTGATAAGTTAGCGGCAGTTAAACCATTATCTGGAGCAGAGCGTAAAGCAATTGAAACCTTTTTAGATGGTGCATCTGATTTAGATGATGTGATCTCGCGAACCGTTAGATTATTAGCACAAGTTACTAAACAGGTGGCAGTAGTTCAGTACCCGTCAATGACGCGGGCAAAGGTTAGACACATTGAGTTAGTGCTTCTATCGCCAACTAGAGTGATGATGGTTTTAATTACTGATGCTGGCCGTGTTGAGCAGCGAATGATCGAACTTCCTTTTGATATGACCGATTCTGCTCTTTCAGATTTACATAAAAGAATTAACTCACTAGTTTCTAACCAATCATTAGCAAATGTGGCTAGCAAGATAGAGGGTGTAGCTGCTAACTCGCGAGGAAATGAGCGAGCTAATGGTGTAACAATTATGGCGACCTTAATTGAGATGGCAGTTGAACATCCAGAGGAGAAGGTTGTTTTGGCCGGCACGTCCAATCTAGCTAGAGCCAACCAAGATTTAACTCAAAGCATGCATCCAATATTGGAGGCGCTAGAGGAGCAGGTAGTGCTGCTTCGACTCTTATCTGACTCTGACTCATCGGTAAAGGTTTTAATTGGTGAGGAACAAAATGAGAAGTCACTACGTTCTACCAGTTTAGTAAGTGTTGGCTATGGAGATTTAGGTGCAATGGGAATTATTGGACCAACCCGCATGGATTACACCGCATCAATGAGCGCTGTTAATGCTGTGGCTAATTATGTAGGTAGATTTCTAGTGGAGAATAAGTAGTGGCTGATCTTTATCAAACATTAGGTGTTGATCGTGATGCCAGCTTTGATGATATTAAAAAAGCGTATCGGCAATTAGCACGCACCCTTCATCCAGATGTTAATCCTGATCCTGCAATGGCTGAAAAATTTAAAGAGATAACCGCTGCTTATGAAGTACTAAGTGATCCAGATAAAAGACAGAATTATGATATTGGTGGAAGTGGTTTCGGTGGTTTTGGCGGTGCAGGAAACGGCAACTTTGGTTTTGGCGACATCATGGATGCTTTTTTCGGAGGCGGTGGCCAACGTGGTCCAAGGCCTCGAACTCGGGCTGGACAAGATGCCTTAATTCGAGTTGAAGTTGATTTAATGGAGGCAACCTTTGGTTGCGATCGTGATTTAAATATCGAAACTGCAATTGCGTGCAGCAAATGCAGTGGTACGGGTTGTGCAAATAACAGCAAACCAAGTACCTGCCAAATATGTAAGGGCAGGGGCGAGACACAACAAGTTGCGCGCTCAATTCTTGGGCAAGTAATGACATCTCGGCCTTGCAATAATTGTGGCGGCTTTGGATCTGTAATTACTGATCCTTGTTCTGAGTGTGCCGGTGATGGTCGTGTTAGATCACGAAAAAGTATTCCGGTAAAGATTCCAGCTGGTGTTGAAACTGGAAATCGCATTCAATTATCTGGTCAGGGTGAGGTTGGTCCAGGTGGTGGCCCAGCCGGAGATTTATATGTTGAAATTGTTGAGTTAGCTCACGAATTCTTAGTTAGAGAGCAAAGCAATCTACATATCTCAATTGCCATTCCATTTACATCAGCTGCAACTGGCACAAAGGTAAAAATTCCAACCCTAGATGGTGAACAAGAATTAGAGATTAAAGAGGCAACCAACAGTGGTGCAACTGTTACCTTAAAAGGATTAGGTGTGACAAAGCTTCGCGGCGGCGGACGAGGGGATTTAATTGCCCATATTGAGGTTCAGACTCCAAGTAAGTTAAATAAAGAGCAAACAGAATTGTTAAAGAAATTTGCCCAGTTGCGCGGTGATTCACCAGATAAGGTTTTGGTGCACACACATAAAGATGAAGGCTTCTTTGGACGTGTGCGAAATGCCTTCCGCTGATGCTCTCCCTATTTTTCGTAGATAAGCTAGCAACTGGTCAAACACAGGAGCTAAGTGGGGATGAGGGTCATCACGCAGTTTCAGTAATGCGTATGAAAGTTGGTGAGCAGATAAAGATCGCCGATAACTCTGGTAATTGGGTTAGTGGCGCTATAACTGAGGTTAATAAGAAAAGTTTGAAAATAGATGTAAGCACTCGAGGTAGCACGCAGCTGCAAACACCTGAGCTGATTGTGGTTCAAGCTCTTACAAAGGCTGATCGAAATAAGGAAATGCTTGAGCTGCTTACAGTGGCTGGTGCTGATCAGATAATCCCTTGGCAAGCAGAGCGCTGCATTAGTAAATGGCAGAGTGATTCAGCTAGTAAATGGTTGGTAGCAATTAAAGAAGCTGCTAAACAATCTCGTAGGGTTAAATTACCACTTCTAAGTGATGGACTTTCAACTAATCAGTTGCTTAAGTTATTTGATTCAGATGATCAAGTTATTATTCTGCATGAGGCTGCCCAAGCCAAGATCTCAAGTTTAAAATTGCGTGCTGAAACAAAGCGAATTTTTATTATTATTGGTCCAGAGGGTGGAATTAGTGATGATGAAATTGCGCAGTTTGAATCTGCCAATGGCGCGGCGCTGCAATTGGGTGAGAATGTATTACGGTCTGCCCATGCTGGCTTTGCCGCACTTTCTGCGATTGCTGTAATAATCGGGCGTTGGTAATCATGATTGATCAAAATTGTTTATTTTGCAAAATAGTTTCTGGCCAGATACCAGCAACAATTATTGAAAAAACTGATCGCGTAACTGCCTTTAATGACATCATGCCACAGGCACCAGTACACATATTGATCATTCCAAATCAACACCTCGTAACGATGGCGCAGGTAGCCGAGAATGACCTAAAGCTTGTTGGTGAGATTATTGAGATGGCAGATAAGCTGGCAAAGCAGCTAGGGGTGCAAAGTTATCGAACCAATATAAATACCGGAGCAGATGCGGGGCAATCGGTCTTTCACGCTCATTTACATCTTCTTGGTGGGCGCGCTTTCGCATGGCCGCCCGGTTAAATATAGAATTATCTGCAATGGACCCCAGAGTTATTAAATTACCAGCCGCCTTTTCCATGGTGGCATTAGTCGGCCCAAATGATTCTTACTTTCGAATTCTAGAAAATCGTTTTCCAGATCTTGCAATTACCATCCGAGGTAATGAGATTTATGTAAAGGGTGAAGAGTCACAGAGTAAGCAATTTAGTGAGTTGGTAGAAGAGCTAATTGCAATCTTACGTGGTGGTCAAAATTTGAGTGAGGATATGGTTACTCGTTCAGTCTCAATGATTAAACATGATCCAGCCCAACATCCAGCAGAGGTTTTAACCTTAAACATTTTGAGCAATCGTGGCAAAACAATTAGGCCAAAGACTGCAAATCA
Organism: Candidatus Nanopelagicus sp.; assembly: GCA_044347205.1. GTDB lineage: Bacteria > Actinomycetota > Actinomycetes > Nanopelagicales > Nanopelagicaceae > Nanopelagicus. Next base: position 14,686 of record JBIIXT010000001.1, read on the forward strand.
AAAGAAATATGTAGATGCAATAGATTTAAACACTATTACTTTTGGAATTGGTCCAGCTGGATCTGGAAAAACATATTTAGCGATGGCTAAGGCGATTCAAGCGTTGCAATCTAAGCAAGTAAATAGAATCATTTTAACTAGGCCAGCCGTTGAAGCGGGCGAGCATCTAGGCTTCTTACCTGGATCGCTAAATGAAAAAATTGATCCATACCTTCGTCCATTATTTGATGCGTTGCATGACATGCTTGATCAAGATGCTATTCCAAGATTGATGAGCACCGGTGTGATTGAAGTAGCCCCACTTGCTTATATGCGCGGTCGAACCTTAAATGATGCATTCATTATTTTAGATGAGGCTCAAAATACGACACCAGAGCAGATGAAGATGTTTTTAACCAGACTTGGATTTGGTTCGAAGATGGTAGTTACTGGTGATACAACTCAGGTAGATCTTCCAAATCATGCCAAGTCGGGTTTAAAAGTAGTCCAGGATATTTTGGCAGATGTTGAAGATATCTCCTTTATGCATTTAACAGCAGAGGATGTAGTTCGAAATAGATTAGTTGGAGACATTGTTACCGCTTATGGTGCCTGGGATGAGAATCTTGCTAAGACCACCTTTCCAATTCGTAGTGAGAAGCGGTGATCTGCAATAAAAATTGAATTAGAAAATATTTCTGATTACAAATGCGATGAGACCGGCTTGATATCTGTAGCAGATTTCACGCTTAACAAAATGGGTGTACACCCAGATTGTGAGTTAAATATTCGCTTAGTAAATGAGGCCGAAATTACGGAACTGCATATCAAATGGATGGATCTATCTGGCCCTACTGATGTGCTCTCATTTCCAATGGATGAAGTAAAACCAAATTCAAAGGCGGATGGACCAGCAATTGTGGGCGACATTGTTTTGTGTCCGGCCTTTGCTGAAAAAAATGAGAAACAATCATTAGCTAAAGAGCTAGAACTTCTTACCGTGCATGGAGTTCTTCATTTGTTAGGTTTTGATCATGCCGATTTAGATCAAGAGCAGGCGATGTTTGAGCTGCAAGAGGATCTTCTAAGTAAGTGGCGGGCTAGCGCATGACACTAATTAATTTACTTCTTATTATCTCTCTATTGCTCTTTGCTGGCTTCTTAGCTGGAAGTGAGTCAGCATTAACCTCCCTATCTCGGGTATTAATTGAGGAAATTGTTGAAAGCAAACCCAGATATGCAAAACGTTTTCAGCGTCTATTAGAAAACCCAGCCAGGTACTTAAATGTTTTGCTACTGGTTCGAAAAGGTTGTGAGTTAACTGCAACGGTTTTAGTAGCAGATTATGCAATTACCGGTGAAGATAGTAACTTCCTAGTTTTGGCTAGCGTGGTATTAATAATGCTTGCTATTTCATATGTAGTAGTTGGAGTTGGCCCACGCACTTTAGGAAAGCAGCATGCATTAAGTTGGGCAAGGCCTGCTGTTCTAACTGCTGATTTACTAGCTAAATTACTTGGCCCATTAACCAATCTATTGATATCAATTGGAAATGCGCTCACACCTGGACGTGGCTTTAAGTCTGGCCCATTTGCAAGTGAAGCTGAGTTTCGCGATCTAGTTGATCAAGCAAGTGAAAGTGGCTTTGTCGAAGAATCAGAGCGCGAGATGATCCACTCCGTCTTTGATTTAGGTGAAACTTTAGTTCGTGAATTAATGGTGCCGCGCACTGAAATGGTTTGGATTGAATCTGGTAAAACTTTGCGTCAAGGTTTATCACTTGCATTGCGATCTGGCTTTACTCGAATTCCAGTAATCTCAGAAAATCTCGACAATGTGATTGGTATTGCCTACGTTAAAGATTTAGCCAAGCGCGTTCATGAGCACCACGAGGCAGAGCAAAATGAGAATGTTGAAGAGCATTTACGTAAGGCAACCTTTGTGCCAGAAACGAAAACGGCTGCAGATTTATTAAAAGAGATGCAATCAGATCAAATCCATATGGCGATTGTGGTTGATGAGTACGGTGGAACTGCTGGCTTGATTACGATCGAAGATATTTTAGAGGAGATCGTGGGTGAAATTGCTGATGAATATGACGATGATGAAACTGAGGAGATTGAGTGGCTCTCTGAAGATCGAGCACGTATCTCAACTCGATTACATGTAGAGGATTTTGCGCAGGAGTTTAAGAGTGAGTTTTCATCGGAAGAGGTTGCAGATGTTGACACCATTGGTGGCTTAATCGCTAAACATCTTGGCCGAGTACCAATTCCGGGCAGCACAATTACCGTGCCGGGCTGGAAGTTAACAGCGGAGCGACCAGCTGGCAGAAGGCACCGAATAATTACCGTCTTAGCGGAGCGAGTTACGCAGGTAAGTGAAGTGAGCGATCACTTATAGAATTAATGCATGCGCATAGTTAGATTCTCCGCTCCGCCTGAATTAGGAGTGGGAAGTGATCCCTTATTTGGCCTACTAAATGAGTCAGATTCAATTTTAATTTTAAAAGGTGATCCAATTTACGCTGGAATTGCGCCAATTGATAAGACTCTAAATTTGGCTGATGTGCGATTGCTGGCACCTGTAATTCCGCGCAGCAAGGTTGTTTGTATTGGCAAAAATTATGCCGATCACGCCGCTGAAATGGATTCGGTTGTGCCAGATGAACCAATAATTTTTATTAAACCAAATACGGCAGTAATTGGACCCAATGATGTTATTCAATGGCCCAGAATGAGTGAGCGAGTAGATTTTGAGGCAGAGCTAGCAATTGTGATTGGTCGAATTTGTAAAGAGGTGCCAGCTGCAAAGGCAAATGATGTTATTTTTGGTTATACCTTAGCTAATGATGTGACGGCTCGTGATCTACAGAAAAAGGATGGTCAGTGGAGTAGAGCAAAAGGCTTTGATACTTTTTGCCCACTTGGTCCTTGGATTGAAACAGAGTTCACACCGGGTGCACAACAAATAACTGCAACCTTAAATGGTGAGATTAAACAATCTGCAACGTTAGATCTAATGATCTTTAAAATTCCACAGATCATCGAATTTGTAACCAATGTAATGACCTTGCTGCCTGGAGATGTAATTCTTACCGGCACGCCCGCTGGAATTGCGCCAATGCCAGCGGGATCAACTATTACCGTGGCGATAGATGGACTTGGAGCATTAACGAATAAGGTTTCATCCCGTGGCTAATCTAAATAATCAAAAACAGGTACGAGTGCGCTTTGCACCCTCGCCAACTGGTGATCTGCATGTTGGAAATATTCGTACTGCCTTATTTGATTGGGCATATGCTCGCCATACAAATGGAAAACTAATTTTTAGAATAGAAGACACTGATCGAGAGCGCGTTACAGATGAGTACATTCAAGCAGCCATTGATACTCTAAAGTGGCTTGGTTTAAATTGGGATGAGGGTCCAGAAGTTGGCGGCGAATTCGGACCGTATCTACAATCGCAGCGACTTGATATTTACGCCGAATGGGCGCAAAAGTTTTTAGATAACGGTGATGCTTATCATTGTTACTGCAGTGGGGAAGAGCTCGAAGAGCGCAGACAAGTGCAGATGAAAAATAATCAAGCACCTGGTTATGATGGAAAGTGCAGAGATCTTTCAAATACTCAAATTGATGAGTACAAGGCTCAGGCAAGAAAACCAGTTGTACGTATGCGAATGCCACAAGGTGAAACTGTTTTTACAGATGCAATTCGCGGCGAAGTTAAGTTTGAGCATTTATACGTACCAGATTTTGTATTAGCGCGCGCCGATGGTTCACCACTTTATACATTGGCAGTTGCCGTAGATGATGTCTTGATGAAGATAACTCATGTATTACGTGGTGAGGATTTACTTTCTTCAACGCCAAGGCAGATTAGGGTTTACCAAGCCATGGGTGTTTCAGAAAATGATTACCCAATTTTTGCCCACCTACCATTTGTAATGGGTCAAGATAATGCCAAGCTATCTAAGCGAAATGGTGAGGTTTCAATTGCTTGGTATCGAGAGCGTGGGTTTTTACCTGAGGCAATCTGTAATTATCTAGCTCTTCTTGGCTGGTCACCTGGGGATGATAAAGAAAATATTACGATGCAAGAACTAGTTGATCTATTTACAGTTGAGCGAGTAAATAGCAGTCCAGCAAGATTTGATATGAAAAAGCTAGAGGCAATTAACGGTGACAAAATTCGCGCATTAACGCCAGATCAATTCTTGCAGTGGGCGATGCCATTTTTAACGCAGGCGAAGGTAATTACTGGAACGGCGCAGGAGATTGAACTTGTTAAAGCGGCATTGCCAATAATTCAAGAGCGGATTGTGACACTTGCTGAAATTCCAGCGATGCTTAATTTCTTATTTGTAAAAGAGTTTAAAGTAGATGAAGCAGAGCAACCTAAATTAGCTGAAGAAGCTTCACAGCAGATTCTTAAGCGCTCATTGGCAGAGCTTGAATCATTAGCCACTTGGGATCACGCCAGCATTGAAGCGATTTTGCGAAAGGTGTTAATTGAGGAGTTGGGACTGAAGCCACGTATTGCCTTTAGCGCGCTTCGAATAGCAGTTACTGGCTCGCATATCTCACCGCCATTATTTGAATCTATGGAGTTACTTGGCAAGGTGGGATCAATTAGTAGAATTAAATCCGCTATTCGCGCATAAGATTTCTACTTAAATACTTGGTCGGGTATTCTTTCCCAGGTATTAAACAAATTATTGGGGTATGGGGTAATTGGCAGCCCAGCTGATTCTGGTTCAGCTTGTCTAGGTTCGAGTCCTGGTACCCCAGCGAAAAAACTTAATATGCACGGCTCCGTCGTCTAGTGGCCTAGGACTCTGGCTTCTCAAGCCAGCTACGAGGGTTCGAATCCCTTCGGAGCTACAACTTTTGCTTTTTAGTTAATAGCTATTTGATAGCTAAAGATTTAGATAACTTATTTGCAGTTGCAACTACAGATGCTGCATGCATTCGACCTGGTTGGCGACTTAATCGCTCAATTGGTCCACTGATACTTACTGCTGCAATAACTTTATTGTTTGGTCCACGAACTGGCGCTGAAACAGATGCAACTCCAGCTTCGCGTTCACCAATTGATTGTGCCCAGCCGCGACGACGAATTGCGGCAAGATTAACTGCGTTAAATTTTGCGCCAACTAAACCACGATGTAATTTATCTGGCTCCTCCCATGCCATCAGGATTTGCGCACCAGAGCCAGCTGCCATTGTTAATGTTGTTCCAACTGGAACAGAATCGCGTAATCCACTTAGGCGCTCAGCGATTGCAACACAGATCCGAGAATCTCCTTGCCGGCGATATAACTGGGCACTTTCACCAGTTGCATCTCGAAGTGCAATTAATGCTGGCGCTGCCAAAACTAATAATCTATCTTCACCAGCAGCTGTTGCTAACTCACCAGAGCGAGCACCTAATATAAATCGACCTGAAAAATCTCGGCTAACTAATCTATGAAACTCAAGTGCCACCGCTAACCGGTGCGCAGTGGGGCGTGCGATACCAGTTGCCGAAACTAATTCACTAAGTGATCTTGGTCCCGCCTCTAGCGCAGCCATAATGGATAGCGCTTTGTCTAAGACGCCAACCCCGCTATTCTTTCTGTCCACACTCTGATAATGCCATCTCACTTAGTGAGAAGCAAATTTCAGTGAGTATTATCAAAGTTCTTGATTAGTGAAGGAGTAAGTTAAGTAAATGGGAAAGACATTAGCGGAAAAAATTTGGGCCGAGCATATTGTCTCTGCCACTGCCAATGAACCTGATTTACTTTATATTGATCTTCATCTAATCCACGAGGTAACAAGCCCGCAGGCATTTGATGGACTTCGCTTAGCTAATCGCAAAGTTCGTCGCCCAGATTTAACTATTGCAACTGAAGATCACAATGTGCCGACATTAAATATTGATAAACCAATTGCAGATCCAGTATCTAAATTACAGGTGGATACCCTACGTAAGAACTGTGCTGAGTTTGGGGTGCGCCTGCATTCATTAGGTGATATCGACCAAGGAATTGTTCATGTTGTTGGTCCGCAACTTGGGATTACCCAGCCTGGCATGACAATTGTTTGCGGAGACTCCCATACTTCAACTCATGGCGCCTTTGGTGCATTAGCTTTTGGAATTGGCACCAGCGAGGTAGAGCATGTGTTAGCAACACAAACCTTGCCACTTGTTCGACCAAAAACTATGGCAATAAATGTTGAAGGAAGTTTAAAGCCGGGAGTAACTAGCAAAGATATTATTTTGGCAGTTATTGCAAAGATTGGTACAGGCGGTGGCCAAGGTTATATTTTGGAGTACCGTGGAAGTGCAATTCGCGCCCTATCAATGGAAGGCCGAATGACTATTTGTAACATGTCAATTGAGGCTGGTGCTCGCGCAGGTTTAATTGCGCCAGATCAAACCACTTTTGATTATGTTAAAGGCAAAGCACATGCACCAGAAGGTGCTGATTGGGATGCAGCTTTGGCTTATTGGAAAACTTTAACAACGGATGCTGATGCAAAATTTGATGTAGAGGTTAATTTAAATGCTGATGAGTTAGCACCATTTGTAACATGGGGAACTAACCCTGGGCAAGGTTTACCGCTATCGGCATCAGTTCCAAATCCAGCAGATATTGCTAATGCCGAAGATCGCGGCGCAGCAGAGCGAGCACTTGAGTACATGGGCTTAACAGCTGGCACACCACTTAAAGATATTAAGGTGGACACCGTATTTTTAGGCTCTTGCACAAATGGTCGAATTGAAGATCTACGCTCTGCCGCAGATGTTTTAAAGGGTAAGAAAATTGCCAGCTCACTTAGATTATTAGTTGTTCCTGGATCAGCTCGCGTTAGATTACAAGCTGAGGCTGAAGGGCTAGATAAAGTATTTTTAGATGCTGGCGCCGAATGGCGAAGTGCTGGCTGCTCAATGTGTTTAGGTATGAATCCAGATCAATTAACTGTGGGTGAGCGCGCAGCATCAACTAGCAATAGAAACTTTGAAGGCCGTCAAGGCAAGGGCGGTCGAACACATTTAGTAAGTCCATTAGTTGCAGCGGCGACTGCGATTAAGGGCACCTTAGCTTCGCCGGCGGATTTATAAATGGATAAGTTCATAAAGCATTCAGGTAGCGGCCTGCCGCTTCGCCGCAGCAATGTTGATACCGACCAGATCATTCCAGCGGTATATCTAAAGCGAATCACCAAAAGTGGCTTTGAAGACGGGCTATTTGGTGCTTGGCGCAATGACCCCGAGTTTGTTTTAAACCAGCCACAATATAAGGGAGCAACAATCTTGGTTGCAGGCCCAGATTTTGGTACTGGCTCATCTAGAGAGCATGCGGTTTGGGCGCTACAAAATTATGGATTTAAGGTTGTCTTATCTAGCCGCTTTGCCGATATCTTCCGAGGCAACTCCCAAAAAGCTGGGCTATTAACGGTGATTTTGCCGCAGGATGAGATTGAAAAGATTTGGCAGATCATTGAAACAAAGCCACAGACTCAAATAACTGCTGACCTTGAGAGCAAAACTATCTCCTATGCAGGTGCGACTCTAAATTTTGAGATCGATGATTACACCCGCTGGCGCTTAATCGAGGGGCTAGATGACATCGGATTAACCTTTACTAAAATTGATAAGGTCACTGAGTTTGAATCAAAAAGAGCGATTTTTAAGCCTAAAACACTGCCAATCAAGTAGCACCAACTCTAAAGTAATTATTTAGAGTTTTTAAAAAGTTAATGATTGTTCGTTAAAACCCTTAATTTTCAATACTTTTAAGCGGTATGCATCAATATTTTAACTGCGACACACCGATTTGGATGTCCACCAAATTTTTGCTCACCCCTTAGATTAACCCTCAGTTAAGCAAATGCTTAATTTTTACACGTAAATAAGGGGATTTCATGAACAAAGCCCAGTTCATTGCTTACTTGGCACCACAATTTGGTGACAGTAAGAAAGAAGCTGCTCGCGCAGTTGAAGTTGTATTTGATGCGATCGTTCGCAACATCTCAAAAGGTGAAGATGTAATGATCAATGATTTCGGTAAGTTTAAGAAGGTTGACCGTCCAGCACGTAAGGGCCGTAACCCATTTACCGGCGAAACAATTCAAATTAAAGCAAGCAAGAAGGTTCGCTTCCTTGCAGCAAAAGGTTTGAAAGATGTTATTTCTGGTGCAAGGAAGTTAGGCGCAGCACCTGTTGCACCTGCTAAAGCTGCTCCAGCAAAAGCGACTAAAGCAAGCAAGCCTGCAAAGGCTAAGAAGGGCAGCAGATTAAAGAAGGCTGTTAAGAAAGCAAAGCCAGCTAAGAAAGCGAAGAAGCGTCGCTAAAAAGAAAGTAAGTAATTTAAACGGGGTCTCATGAAGAGGCCCCGTTTTTTACGCTTAAAATCCATGCTTTTATGATGATGCAAGTATCCGTCGTAGAATTAGGCAGTGTCCACGGCGATGAAGATTTCCTATGATCCACCGACAGGCAAACCACTTGGCGTAACGAGTTGGTTTAAATTTGGTGCAAATGTAGTGCGCCCATTTCTTAATTTAATTGCTAAACGTGATTGGCACGGAGCGCAAAATCTGCCAAAGAGTGGGGCAGCAATTGCAGTCTGTAATCACATCTCTCATGTTGATCCTCTGGTATTTACCCACTTCCTTTATAACAATGGGCGCGCGGTTAGATACCTAGGCAAGGCTTCTATTTTTAAAGTTCCAATAATTGGTCGAGTGCTATTAGGGGCTGGGCAAATTCCAGTAGAGCGTGAGAGTGCAAACGCATCGGACGCATTGCAACATGCTGTGGCCTTTTTAAATGCGGGTCATTTACTTGGTGTTTATCCAGAAGGAACCTTGACTCGGGATGAAAAATATTGGCCAATGAAGGCAAAAACTGGGATTGCTCGTTTGGCAATTATGTCTAAAGTTCCAGTCATTCCATGTGCGCAGTGGGGTGCGCAGAGAATTTTGCCAGCATATAGTAAAAAGTTAAGAATTTTTCCCAGAACAAAGGTGACTGTCATAGCTGGTACACCATTAGATTTTTCTAAGTGGTATGGCAAAGAAAATGATCCAGCAGCACTTGAAGAGGCAACCGCCTTTGTGATGAGTGCAATTACCAAATTGCTGGAAGAAATTCGTGGCGAGAAAGCACCAGTCGAAATTTTTGATCCAAAGAAATCTAATTTGCCGCGAATTGGAAATTTTAAGAGGGGCCAGTCATGAAGAAGGTAGCAGTCCTTGGATCAGGTGCATGGGGAACAACTCTGGGCCAGGTCATGTGTGACTCTGGGCAACAGGTTTTAATTTGGGGAAGAAATAAAAAAGTAGTACGGGAAATTAACCGCCGAAATTCAAACCGAAGATTTTTAAAGGGAATTGATCTGCCGCCACAATTAAAGGCAACTACCGATATTAAAGCGGCCCTTGAATTTGCCGATGTAATCCTGCTTGCGATCCCAGCTCAAACTCTTCGTGAGAATTTAGAATCTTGGAAAGCTTTTTTCCCGAGCAATGTTCCAGTTATAAGTACATTAAAGGGTATTGAGGTTGCAACTCAGTTTAGAATGACAGAGGTTGCCCAAGAAGTACTTGGAATTGAGAAATCACGGCTTGGATTAATTACTGGACCTAATCTTGCAAATGAGATTATCGCTCGCCAACCAGCTGGAGCAGTAGCTGCCTCTGAAAACCCACAATTAATTGCACTAATGGAGAAGTTATTTACAACTGAGTACTTCCGAATTTATCCATCGGATGATCTAGTTGGTTGCGAGTTTGCAGGAGCCGCAAAGAGTGTGATTGCCCTCGCCGTTGGTATGGCAGTTGGTATGAATTACGGTGAGAACACCCAAGGCTTAATGATTACTCGCGGGCTTTCAGAAGTTGCCAGATTAGGTGGTGCCTATGGTGCTAATCCACTTACCTTCTTAGGTCTTGCTGGAATTGGAGATTTGGTTGCAAGTGCGCAATCACCACTTTCTCGAAATAGAAGTTTTGGTGAGATTCTTGGAAAATCTGGGTCGATGGCAAAGGCCAGACAACAAAGTGTGAAGACAGTTGAAGGTGTGCCATCTGCGGGTGCGATGCTAGAACTTGCTCACCGTGTTGGAATTGAAGTGCCAATTATTGAAGCAGTCTCAGATGTTGTAGCCGGCACATTAACGCCAAAGGGTGCAATGAATAGATTGATGACGATCTCAATTAAGGCAGAGATTTAATGGCTAAAAAACGGGTTGCCATTATTTGTGGTGGCAAAAGCAGTGAACATGAAATTTCATGCGTCTCAGCTGGTGGAGTTTTATCCTCTATTGATACAAGTAAATTTGAAATAGTTTTAATCGGAATTACCAAAAATGGAAAATGGTTGTTATTGCCATCAGATACAAACTTTACAATCACAAACGGTGCGCTACCTCAAGTTCCAGAAAGTGGTATCGAAGTGCAAGTAACGGCTAACTCATTACAAGCCGGCGGTAAGGACTTGGCAATTGATGTGGTCTTCCCAGTCTTACATGGTCCCTATGGTGAAGATGGCACGATTCAAGGTTTACTTGAAATGATAAACCTTCGATATGTCGGTTCAGGTGTATTGGCAAGTGCAGTAAGCATGGATAAATCATTTGCTAAACCAATTTTTGCAGCCGCTGGATTAAAGGTTGCACCAGGAATGGTTGTCACTTCAAGCACTTTTTCACTTTCAGATAACTTAACTTATCCGTTATTTGTTAAGCCTGCGCGTAGTGGATCAAGTCGCGGCACAACAAAGGTAAAAGATGAGGCACAGTTAAAGAACGCAGTGGCATTTGCTCTTGAATTTGATACCAAAGTATTAATTGAATCAGCGATCATTGGGCGAGAGATTGAGTGCGCAGTTTTACAAGTAGATGGCAAAACAATCGCCTCCCCAGTAGGCCAAATTGTTATTGATGCCAAGTATGAGTTTTACGATTTCACTGCCAAGTATCTGGATAACTCAATGCAGTTAGTTTTCCCAACCGATCTGCCAAGTGATGTTGAAGTTAAAATTCAAGCCAGTGCTATCAAGGCATTTAATGCAGCAGGTTGTGAAGGTTTGGCTCGAGTTGATTTCTTTTATTCTAACGAGGGTGAAGTAATCATTAATGAGATCAACACCATGCCTGGCTTTACGCCACTATCGGTGTATCCAAAACTGATCGAAAGATATGGAATTTCCTATCAGGGTTTGATTACCAATTTAATAACAACTGCGCTTACTCGTTCTGCAAATATCACCCGCTGATAATGGATGGTGTCTTAGAAAAGGCAGCAGTAAAACGTGTTGCACAGGCATTACTGGATCATCAAATGGCCGGTCAGATCAAGGTGCTAACTGATTCAGCAAGAAGTGCGGCGGAGGCGGCATCTGCCTTAGGAATTGAAGTAGGACAGATTGCATCATCAATTCTCTTTAAGATGCCAGATGATTCACCTTTGTTAGTTATAACTTCAGGCCGGCATCGAGTGAACACTGAGTTAGTTGCAAGAAATCTCAGTCTTGCCGAGCTGCACCGAGTAGATGCTGATTATGTTAAAGAGAGATCGGGATTCTCAATTGGCGGTGTAGCACCAATTGGTTGGTTAAATCCAGCAACCATAATTATTGATGAAGCATTAAATGATTATGACGTGGTGTGGGCTGCCGCCGGACACCCACATGCGGTTTTTCCAACAACTTATTCTGAGCTAGCAAAAATTACAAAAGCTCAGTCAATGGTGGTTGCAGAGTAAGAAGTGATTAAAAGGTTGTAACTGGACAGGTAAGAGTTCTGGTTATGCCAGCAACTGCTTGTACCTTTGCCAAAATTGTACGACCTAAATCTTCCATGCTTGGCGCCTCAGCGCGCATGATTACATCATATGGACCAGTAACACCCTCGGCTAAAGTTACGCCAGAGATTGCAGAGACTGATTTAGCAACACTTGATGCCTTACCAACCTCAGTTTGAATAAGAATGTATGCCTGTACTGACATTTCTTGCCTTTCCTTAATTTAAATTTCTTGCTAACTAGGTTCATCGATGAACCAGTTACGTAATTAAGGGTAGCCTATAGCGAAGCAAATGGGGAGAGGTAATTTGAGCGCATCAGAGGAGCAGATAATCGAGCAATTGCAGCGGTTATTTGCCACCAATTTTCCGGCAGACATTGAGGTAGGCATCGGTGATGATGCTGCCGTCTTGCTTGGAATTAAAAACAAGTTAGTGGCAACTACAGATATGGCTGTTGAAGATGTGCACTTTAATCTGAACTGGTCGAGCCCTTTTCAAATCGGCGCCAAACTAACTACGGCAAACCTTGCAGACCTATTTGCAATGGGCGCTACGCCTAAATACTTACTTGTAGCAGCAGCCTTACCGAATGAGATAAGTGAAAATTTTGTATCAGAGCTCGCAAATGGAATTAGGTCTGTGGCAGATCAATTTAATGTGGCGGTAGTAGGTGGTGACTTAAGTAGGTCTGCAAAGGTTGCTTTAACAATTACTGCATTTGGAGATCTAGCAGGTACTGCGATTACCAGAGATGGTGCAAAGGTTGGCGATCAGATTTATGTAAGTGAGTTACCTGGCTTATCCGCTGCTGGTTATGCGATCCTAAATCGAGGCTTAGATCGACCTCGCTATGTTGTGCAGGCCCACCTAAATCCAAAGTTAATCCCACCAACTCAATTAATTAAAGTAGCAACTGCGCTATGCGATATTAGCGATGGAATCTCCATTGATGGCTCAAATATTGCAAAAGCATCAAAGGTGAATTTTTCACTAGATAAAGAGTTGATTCGCGTAGCTAATGGATTTAGTGATTTAGCGGAGTTGGCAACTGAGTTAAATGAAGATGTTTTTGATTGGATTTTAAATGGTGGAGAGGATCATTTCTTCTTAGCTGCAGTAAATCCTGAAAATATTTCAGGCCTATCAGCCATCAAGATAGGTGAGGTTGTTGCAGGTAATGGAAAGGTTTTACTAGATGGTCAAGAAATTAAAAGAGCCGGGTATCAGCACTTTTAGTATTTATTAACGAACCGCTTTGCCAGCCTTTAAGCATGATGCACAAACATTTTGGCGACGTGATTGGCCATTAATAAAGGTGCGAATCTTTTGAATGTTTGGATTCCAGCGACGACGTGTTGCGCGCTTTGAGTGGGATACATTGTTTCCAAAGCTTGGGCTCTTGCCACATAGATCGCAGATTGAAGACACTTTTTCTTACTCCCTTAAAATTAAATCTTATTTGAAGGCGAAAGATTACCTTGCAGGCGCATTAATTGGCTAATCGGGTGGGTATTTACGCGAGGATTACCTTGCTTCATTAGATACTTCCTCTATGGCAACCCTAGAAACTCGAATCCTAAATATCCTCGGGGATCGCACGGCTGCAGTTCTAGAAAAATCCTTTGGTATCACAACCGTAAAAGAGTTATTGCGCCATTACCCACGAAGGTATGAGGTGCGCGGTGAATTAACAGACATCTCAAAATTATTAGCTGATGATGAGGTAACCATCTTGGCGCAAATTGAAAGAGTTAGTTTGCGAAGGGCCAATGGCAAAAATATATTAGAGGTGATTGTTACTGATGGAAGTGCAAATTTATCCCTCACCTTCTTTAATCAGGCTTGGCGCGAGAAAGAGCTAAAGGCCGGTCGAGTTGGATTATTTGCGGGCAAGGTTGGCGTTTTTAAGGGAAAGCGTCAGCTATCACACCCTGATTATCAGATGGTGCCAGATGGTGATGATGTTGATGCAGCGGTGGCAGAGTTTGCTGGAAAGTTTTTACCAGTTTACCCAGCAACGGCAAAGCTACCTTCATGGAAAGTTATGCAATGCATGAAATTAGTTACTGATTCATTAGATGAAATAGCAGATTACTTACCGGATGAATTAATTGCTAAGTATAAATATCCATCCTTAAAGCAAGCATTTATCGATATTCATCAGCCAAAAGAGTTAATCAATGCCGAACAAGCCAGGGCACGTTTAACCTTTGATGAAGCGCTGTTGCTGCAATTGTTATTAGGACAGCGCCGTGCTGAAATAATTAAGATAAGCACGAAGAGTCGAACGCCAAACACACCAGTCTTAGTCAAAGCCTTTGAGGATAAATTACCCTTTAAATATACGCCTGGCCAGGAATTAGTAAATGCTGAGATTGAAAAAGATCTCTCCAATAAGTACCCAATGCATCGTTTACTACAAGGTGAGGTGGGATCAGGTAAAACTGTTGTTGCCTTGCGCGCCATGTTATCGGTAGTTGATTCTGGTGGTCAGGCAGCTATGTTGGCACCGACTGAAGTTCTAGCGCAACAACATTTTAGAACAATAAAAAAATTACTAGGTGAGTTATCTGACTCCGGCACCTTACAAGCAGGTGAGATCGCAACCTCAGTTGAGTTGTTAACTGGATCAATGACTGCGGCGGCAAAACGAGAGGTACATGCAAAGTTGGCCAGTGGCACAACTGCAATTGTGATTGGCACGCATGCCCTAATTTCTGATGGTGTTGCATTTGATGACTTAGGTTTAGTTGTTGTTGATGAACAACACCGCTTTGGCGTTGAGCAGCGAGATGCGCTGCGAATGAAGGCAAAGCAACCACCACATCTTTTAGTTATGACTGCAACACCAATTCCTAGAACTGTGGCGATGACAGTTTTTGGTGATTTAGATATCTCAACCTTACGAGAGCTACCTGGTGGGCGAACTCCGATTCAGACACATTTAATTCCAGTATTAGAAAAACCGCACTACCTAGAACGAGCTTGGCAAAGAGTTCGCGAAGAGGTAGGTAAAGGACACCAGGTTTATATAGTTGCACCACGAATTATTAATCCAGATAAGAAATTAACTGAGCGCGAAATTCGCGCAGCACAAATGTTAGGTGAGGAGTATTTAGATAATCAGAACATGACCGCTGTTGAAGAACTAGCACCTGAACTTGCTGGCGGGGCGTTAAAAGGTTTAAAGATTGCTTTGTTGCATGGACGCCAAAGCAGTGAAGAGAAGGACCAAACAATGGCGGCATTTTCAAATGGGCAAATCGATGTTCTAGTTGCTACAACTGTAATTGAGGTCGGAGTTGATGTGCCAAATGCTTCAATGATGGTAATTATGGATGCAGAGCGCTTTGGTGTATCCCAACTTCATCAACTTCGTGGCCGAGTTGGACGTGGAAGTGTGCCTGGACTTTGCTTGCTGGTTAGCGCTGCGGCAGAGCAAACGCAAAGCATGGAGCGTTTAATTGCAATTTCTCAAACCTTAGATGGATTTGAATTAGCCAGAATAGATTTAGAACAACGCAAAGAAGGAGATGTTTTGGGTTCAGCTCAATCTGGTGGAAAATCCCATTTAAGATTGCTGCGCGTCTTGCGCGATGAAGACTTAATTGAAAAATCTAGGGCGGATGCATTAGCGTTGTTAAAGTCAGATCCCTTACTTACAAATCATCCAGAGTTAATGCAAGAAGTTGCCAAATTAAAAGATCAAGACTCATCGGCCTTTATGGATAAATCATGAGTATGCGAATAATTGCCGGCTCCGGCAAGGGGAGAAAATTGTTTTCACCGCCATCAATTACTAGGCCAACATCTGATCGGGCTAGAGAAGGATTGTTTTCATCTCTTATTTCTACATTTGGCACCTTAGATGGCCTGCACTTTTTAGATCTCTTCGCAGGCTCTGGCGCAGTTGGTGTTGAAGCGTTATCTCGCGGCGCCGGCTTGGTTGAATCAGTTGAAAGCAACTCAGAAAGTGCCCAGGTTTGTGAAAAAAACTTTGGGCTTTTATTAAATCAACCAAATCTTGGAAAATTTAAGGTTCATGAAACATCTACCTTTGAATACATAAATCATTTAGCAAACAAGCAGTTTGAAATTATTTTCTTAGACCCACCATATGAAGTTGCAAATATTGAGATTGAGAAGATATTAAGGAAGATACTCAGCGGAAATTTGCTGGGAAAGTTTGGCGTAATTGCAATCGAGCGAGATGCCAAGGCCGCTGCATTCACCTGGCCAGATGGTTTGCAAGAGGTGAAGGTGCGTTCATATGGACAAGGCGCAATTCACTACGGCACACATAGTCAATAATTTAGATTTGTGAGCGAGAATGGCGATCTTGCCAATTACTTGCTAGCGTTTAACTTATGAAACGAGTTGTGTGTCCAGGATCCTTTGATCCAATCACAAATGGCCACCTAGATATCATTGCCAGAGCAAGTTCATTATTTGATGAGGTAGTAATTGCTGTATTAGTAAATCAAACTAAAAGCTCATTATTCACAGTTGCTGAGAGAATTGAAATGATCAAAGAGGTAACTGGAAAGTTTGCAAATGTTTCTGTGGATTCTTGGAGCGGTTTGTTAGTTGATTACTGTAAATCTAATCAGATTAAGACCATCGTGAAGGGATTACGGGCGGTCAGTGATTTTGATTATGAACTACAGATGAGCCAGATTAATTTGCAATTGCAGGGGGTTGAAACTCTGTTTATGGCCACAGCGCCATCACACTCATTTTTATCCTCATCCCTTGTGAAGGAGATCGCAAGTAATGGTGGGGATGTTTCAGCCTATATACCAGCAGCTATTGTTAGTAAGTTAAAATCTAGAGTTATAAAGAACGCTTAACTGGTTTTGCTACTTAAAGGGGAGAGATCATGGATGTAATTGAGAATATCGAGGCAGCAATTGCTGCCATTGAAGAGGCTCGTTCCGTTCCGCTATCGGCTTCTTGCGTAGTTCATCGTGGTGAGATGCTGGATTTATTAGAGGGAGTTAAGGCTTCTTTTCCAAATGATTTAGCAAAGGCAATCACAATCTTGCGCCAGCAATCTGAAATTATTGAGAGCGCTAATCAACAGGCGGATTCAATTATTGCCCAGGCCCGTGATGAGGTTTCTCGACTAGTTGAGCAAACTGCAATTGTCACAGCGGCTAAGAAAGAGTCAGCCAAAATTGTTGCAGATGCAACTGCAGAAGGAAAGAAAGATAAAGAGGAGATTGAGGCTTACATCGACTCCCGATTAGCTAATTTGGAAGTTATCTTGAATAAAACTTTGGATGTCATCAGTCGTGGTCGGGAAAAACTTGCTGGCGCTGACCCAAAGCAAGCTTTATCTGATCTAAAAGATCGGTAAGTAAATGGCCAGATCGGTCTTTATCTTTAATACCCATGACTTACCGCATCGCGCCGGTGAAATGCGTGAGCACCAGTTATCACTTTTACTTTCTGAGCCATTGGGTGTTGATTTACTTGCGATCAAACCAGGTGAGAGCATCGAAGTTGAGCTTCGCATAACCTCAGTTGATGAGGGAGTGCTTGCAACTGGTGAGATCACTGCAGTGGCAACTGGTGAGTGTGGGCGCTGCCTAGATCCTATTACTTGGCCAATTGATGAAGCATTCACTGAGCTTTTTTATTATGAAACTGCAGCAAGTAGGGCAGCTGAGAAAGGCAAGAAGGGAGCTAAAAGTATTTCAAAGCGTGAAGAGAAAAAAGATATTGATTTAGAAGCTGATGAGTTAACTTTTATGATTGGTGATGAGATTGATTTAGAGTTACCAATTAGAGATGCCGTAATATTAAATTTGCCGGTAAATCCATTGTGTAGTGATGAATGTCCTGGGCTTTGCCAAGGATGCGGTGAGAAGTGGATTAATTTGCCAGCAGATCATGCCCATAACCCAGAGGATCCAAGATGGGCCGCACTTAAAGGTTTAAATCTCTAGATTTACGCAGGCAGAGAGGCACGTTTTTACAAGATCGCATTTTTCCTAGATAATTCTCACCTGCTGCTTGAAGTTTGAGTGGCTACTAAAAAACTTTCTTTAAAGGAGTCCTGATCATGCCAGTACCAAAGCGAAAAATGTCGCGAGCCCGCACTCGCTCACGTCGAAGCATGTGGAAGACAACTCCAGCGAATTTAGCAACATGTGAACAGTGTCAGTCACCAAAGTTGCAGCACACTGCTTGCCCAACTTGTGGAACATATAACCGTCGCCAAGTTCTAGAGGTTTAATCTGTACTCTCGCCTGACCGAGCAACTCGGAATTTCGGTTAAGGATGAGTTGTTACAACTTGCACTAACTCACCGCTCATTTTCATATGAAGCTGGTGGCTTACCTACCAATGAACGCATGGAGTTTCTTGGGGATGCCGTTCTTGGCCTAGTTGTTACCGATGAACTTTATGAAAAATTTCCTGAATTAGATGAAAGTCGATTAAGTCCGCTTCGATCCGGTGTTGTAAATATGCGCGCCCTTGCTCAAGTAGCACGCGAAATTAATTTAGGTGAGTATTTAAGAATTGGTAAAGGTGAAGAATCAACAAATGGCCGAGATAAGAATTCAATCTTGGCTGACTCACTTGAAGCATTGGTGGGCGCAATTTATCTAGAGCATGGATATTTAAAGAGCGCAGAGGTTATTTTAAGATTACTTGGTCCATTAATTGATGCTGCTCAAACTTCTGGGGCAGCACTTGATGGCAAAACTGCATTGCAAGAGTTAGCTGCATCAATTGGTCTATCTGCACCAGAGTATGAAATTGGTGAGTCAGGCCCAGATCATGATAAAAGTTTTACCGCAATCGCAATTTTAAGCGGTGAGCGGTTTCCGCAAGGTTTGGGCAAGAGCAAGCGAGAAGCGGAGCAGGCAGCAGCAAAATTAGCGCATGATGTGTTAGCAAGCCGCAGTAAGTAGAGATTTCACATGCCGGAGTTACCAGAAGTTGAAACGGTAAGAGCTGGGCTAGCTAAGTATGTAATTGGCAAAAAGATTTTAAGTGCAGCCACCCTTCATCCCAGAGCGCTAAAGCCAGCATCAATTGCACCAGTTTCAGCCTTAATTGGCAGCAAGATTCTGGATGTTAATCGGCGCGGGAAATTTCTCTGGCTTAAATTAGATCGCCCAATCTGCCTAGTTGTTCACCTTGGAATGAGCGGACAATTATTGGTGGCACCAACTACGACAGCGCCCCATAAACACATGCGAGCGCAATTTAATTTATCAGCTGCAAAGTTTGCTAAGCCGGGCAATCAGATTAGATTTGTTGATCAACGCACCTTTGGTTGGGTCAGTGTTGAAGAGTATGTGGGTGATGTTCCAAGCTCGGTATCGCATATTGCACTAGATCCCTTTGAAGATAACTTTGATATTGATGCAGTAGTTACCAAGATTAAAAAGCGAAAATCTGCGATTAAGCCAGCTCTATTAAATCAGGAGATTGTTAGTGGGGTTGGAAATATTTATGCCGATGAGGCGCTATGGCGCAGCAAGATTCACCCGGAGATAATTTGTGAAGATTTGAGTAAGAAGGAGATCAAGGCGGTTATTAATTGCGCAGTGGATGTAATGCGGGAGGCGATTTCAGCCGGTGGCACCTCATTTGATGAGCAGTATAAAAATGTTAATGGTGAGAGTGGCTACTTTGAAAGATCACTAGCTGTGTATGGCCAGGAGGGTGAGCCATGCCCTAGATGTGGCAATACGATCGCCAGAATTGCCTTTGCTAATCGCTCCTCACATCTTTGCCAGCGTTGCCAGCCGTAAGTAGCGGTAATTTCGAGCAGTTTTTGGATAGGTTGCGCCTATGTATTTGAAGAGTATGA
Organism: Candidatus Nanopelagicus sp.; assembly: GCA_044347205.1. Lineage (GTDB taxonomy): Bacteria > Actinomycetota > Actinomycetes > Nanopelagicales > Nanopelagicaceae > Nanopelagicus. The sequence goes on from JBIIXT010000001.1 coordinate 34,296, forward strand.
ACCTTAAGGGATTCAAATCCTTTGCCTCTTCTACCACCTTAAATTTTGAACCTGGCATCACCTGTGTGGTTGGTCCAAATGGTTCCGGAAAATCAAATGTGGTCGATGCCCTCTCTTGGGTAATGGGAGAGCAGGGCGCTAAATCATTACGAGGCGGAAAAATGGAGGATGTTATTTTCGCCGGCACCAGTGGCCGTGCTCCACTTGGTCGCGCTGAGGTTTCAGTAACAATTGATAACGCCGATGGCGTTCTACCAATTGATTTTGCAGAAGTAACAATTACTCGTGTGTTATTTCGCAATGGCTCATCGGAGTATCAATTAAATGGTGAGACAACGAGATTACTTGATATTCAAGAGTTGCTTAGTGATAGCGGTATTGGCCGGGAGATGCATGTAATCGTTGGTCAAGGCCAGCTCGATGCAATCTTGCTTGCAAACCCCGAGGAGCGCAGAGCTTTTATTGAAGAGGCAGCGGGAGTACTTAAGCATCGAAAGCGTAAAGAGAAGGCAATTCGCAAATTAGACTCAATGCAAACCAATTTGGCACGTATTCAAGATCTAACAGTTGAATTACGCAGGCAATTAAAACCACTTGGCAAACAAGCCGAAGTTGCTCGCAAAGCATCAGTAATTCAATCTGATGTGCGTGATGCAAAGCTGCGGTTATTAGCTGATGATTTAATAACTTTAAAGAACTCCTTCAGCGTGGATGAGGCGGATGAGAACTCATTACGCGCTCGCAAAGAATCAGTTGAAGCTGAGTTAGAGGCTATGAGGTTGCGGGAGGAAGAGTTAGATCGAAACTCAGCAACTGAGAACCCACTTCTAGTTAAAGCACAAGAGAATTTTTATCGATTAACTGCCCAACGCGAGAAGTTTCGTGGCGTGCAGAATTTATCTTCAGAGCGTGCAAGATTTTTATCAGAGGAGGCGGAGGAGGCTAGATCTGCCGGCCGCGATCCAGAGGCATTAGATAGTGAAGCAAAAATTCTGCGTGAGCAGCAACAAGGATTTGAACGTGAATTAAATGCAGCAAAATCGCAATTATCTCTTGATACAACAGCGTTAGAAGAGATTGAAGAAAACTTATCATTAGAAGAGAGTTCTGTATCAGCATCACTACGAGCAATTGCAGATCAGCGCGAAGGAACTGCTCGACAAGAGGGACACATAAATGGATTAAAGGCGAGAATTGATGCAACTAATGCAGAGGTAACTCGATTAACTACCTCACTTAATCAAGCTAACTCCAGATTAAAAGGGTATCAAGAAGATTTTGCATTACTTGAAACTCAGATTGCAAGTGTTGGTGCGTCAGAGCCTGGCTTGGACTCTCAATTTGAAAATGCAAAAAATGAGTTAGCAAGTGCACAAAAGTTTTTTGACCAAGTTAAGGAGCGACGAGATGCGGCTGAAAAATTACGTGCCGGCTCACTTGGTCGCCTATCAGCTTTTAAAGAGATTATTGAGCTAGTTCGCAGTTCAGCTAATGCCGAACTAATTGCAAAGATTCAATCTCTAACTACTGATTCTGAAGGTGAAGCTAGTAAATTATCCGCTGATTGTGACCGGATTAAATTTGAAATTACCTCTGCCCAAGATCAAATTGCGCAAAATCAATCTCATTATGATCAGGTTCTGGCGAAACTAAATGAGTCTGATGCACGGATGAATGGCCTAGCTGAGCAGATGGCAGTTGCTGGTCAAAACGTTAAGAGTGCGCAAGGTGAAATAGAGCGGCTTGCTTCATCAATTACTGAGGCAACTACTCAACGCACCTCAGATGAGCGAGATTTAACTGCAGCGATTTCACAATTTGAATCACAAAGTGAACCACGGGAACCAGATTTAACTCACCTTGAAGATTTGCGAACAAAAGTTTCAAATGCGCGCTCCAAAGAGGTTGAATCTAGATTACATCTGCGCACAGTTGAAGAGAGAATCACTGCAATTTCACAACGTGCCCAAGCACTAGAAGATGCCGCGCAAAGTGAGCGAGATTCAGCAAGCAAGGCGGTCTCTCGAAGAGATGCTCGCGCAAAGGCGGCAATTACAGCGCAACAAATTGCAGATGCCGCATATGAAGCATTAATCCAAATCGAATCCTCGATCTTAAGAGCGGGCGCTGAACGCGAGCGATTAGAGCAAGCCAGAGCCGAGCGTGAGGGTGAAATATTAAGTATTCGTGGCAGCAGTCGAGAGTTAGCAACTGAACTTGAGCGGTTAACTTCTAGTGTTCATAAAGATGAGATTGCTCGCGCAGAACAGCGACTTCGTATTGAACAATTAGAGATTAAAACGGTGGAGGAGCTTGGCGTGGATGTGGTCACCCTTGTTTCTGAGTATGGGCCAAGTAATGATGTGCCAACATTTATTGAAAATGAAGAGGGAGAGTTTGTTCCTGGTGAGTTAATTCCATACCGCCGAGATCAACAAGAGAAACGATTAGCCCAAGCAGAGCGTTCATTGACCTTACTTGGCAAGATTAATCCGCTAGCACTTGAGGAGTACTCCTCACTTGAAGAGCGACTACGTTACTTAGCTGAGCAGCTAGAGGATTTGAAAAAGACTAAGCGAGATTTACTTGAGATCATCAAAGAGGTTGATGATCGAGTGCAGCAGATATTTACCCAAGCATATGAAGATACCGCCCGTGAGTTTGAGCTAGTTTTTGCAAGATTATTCCCAGGTGGTGATGGTCGATTAATTTTAACTAATCCATCCGATATGTTGACATCTGGAGTTGATGTTGAAGCACGACCACCAGGAAAGCGCGTAAAGCGGTTATCACTTCTATCAGGTGGTGAGCGATCATTAGTTGCAGTTGCATTGTTAATCGCAATTTTCAAAGCCAGACCTTCACCATTTTACGTAATGGATGAGGTTGAAGCAGCACTTGATGATACAAACCTGGGTAGATTACTTGGCGTATTTGAAGAGCTACGAGAGAAATCTCAATTAATTATTATTACCCACCAAAAGCGAACAATGGAGATTGCCGATGCACTTTACGGAGTAACCATGCGCGGTGATGGCGTATCAGAGGTTATCTCCCAACGTATTCGCGAAGTTGATGCAGTTTCTTAAAGTTTTATAGATGAGTTTGTTTAAGCGTTTATTTAACGCAGTTAAAAGTGGAACACTTACCCAAGCAGATTGGGATGAAATCCGTAGTAATTTAATTGACTCAGATCTGGGCGTTAAATTAGTTGATGAAGTCATTGCCATCGCCAAGGCCAGTAAACCAGATGATGCCCAGCGCGCGATCTCTGATGAAATCAGGAGTTGGCTAAGTGCAAAATCTAGAGAGATTGCTGCGCCAAGTGATAGTTTAACTCCGATTTTATTAGTTGGCGTTAATGGAGTTGGTAAAACAACAACTTGTGCAAAAATAGCAAATTTATTACAAAAAAATAATTACAGCGTTAAGTTAGCCGCAGCAGATACATTCAGGGCCGCAGCAGTTGAACAGTTGCAAAGCTGGGGGCAGCGCTTAAATATTGAGGTGGTTTCTGGCAAAGCCAATAGTGATCCAGCCTCAGTTGTATTTGAGGCTACAACCTCGGCCATTGCAGCAAATTGTGATTACCTAATCATTGATACTGCCGGAAGATTACATACCAAGCAGGGATTAATGGATGAGCTGGGTAAAGTAATTCGAGTGGTCGAAAAACAACAGCCGGTTAAAGAGATTTTATTGGTAATTGATGCAACAACTGGTCAAAATGGAATTAATCAGGCACTTACATTCATTGAAGCGGTGAATGTGACTGGTTTTATTATCACTAAATTAGATGGCAGCGCTAAAGGCGCGATTGCATTGGCAATTGAGCGAAGGAGCGGGTTACCCATTAAATTCATTGGAACCGGGGAGCAGGTAGGGGACTTGCAAGCATTTGATCCCGAGCAGTTCATCGGCTCACTTTTTACGTAACAAGAAATTAACACAACCCAGCCTTTTGTCACCTGATCGAAATCATTTAAGCCAGAGGTTGTAATCCACTAAAGCCAAAATTTGCCCTATCTCAATGAGGAGAGATTTCTAGAAATTGGATTAGGTGGAAATTTCATGACAGAGGTCCTTCTAAATACCGGCGATACGGCCTGGGTATTAGCAAGCAGCGCTTTAGTCTTATTAATGACGCCAGGTTTAGCACTTTTCTATGGCGGCATGGTTCGAGCAAAGAGTGTTTTAAATATGATGATGATGTCCCTGGTTACCATCGGAGTAGTTAGTGTGCTTTGGGTAATTTATGGATTTAAATTAGCTTTTGGTTATGAAGCAAATTCACAATGGTATGGCGCAATCTCATTCTCCGGATTGGGTTCTTCCGTTAATGAGTTAACAAATAATGGTGGGATCTATCCGATTCCATTATTAGCATTTGCAGCATTTCAATTGATGTTTGCCGTAATCACCCCAGCATTAATATCTGGCGCAATTGCAGATCGGACCAAGTTCACCGCCTGGGCAGTTTTTGTTGCAGTTTGGTCAACCTTGGTTTACTTCCCAGTTGCCCACTGGGTATTTGCATTTGGCAACAAAGTTGGAGAGACCGTAACTGGGGCAGGTTTCCTAGCAGCTAGAGGTGTGCAAGATTTTGCGGGCGGAACCGCAGTTCATATCAACGCTGGCGCTGCTGGTTTAGCAATGGCATTTATTTTAGGACGCAGAGTTGGCTGGCTACGAGAATCAATGCGCCCGCACTCAATGCCACTTATGTTAATTGGCGCAGCATTACTTTGGTTTGGTTGGTTTGGCTTTAACGCTGGATCAGCATTAGGTGCCAATGGAATTGCAGCACTTGCATTTATGAATACGCAGGTTGCAACTGCAGCAGCTGCACTTGGCTGGCTACTAGTTGAAAAACTTCGTGATGGTCATCCAACCTCATTAGGTGTTGCATCCGGTGCGGTGTCTGGATTAGTTGCAATCACACCAGCATGCGCATTTGTTGCGCCATGGGCAGCGGTAGTAATTGGTTTAATCTCAGGCATCGTATGCGCCTTAGCAGTTGGCTTAAAATATAAATTTAATTTTGATGACTCATTAGATGTTGTCGGAATTCACTTAGTTGGCGGATTATGGGGCAGCTTATCTATCGGTTTCTTTGGTAGCGCAGCGGTTAATTCAATTGGCTTAAATGGCATTGTCTATGGCGGTGGCACTGATCTATTAGGCAAACAAGCCTTCGGTGCTTTCTTCGTCCTTGGCTACTCTTTTATTGCAACCTTAATCATTGGCTTTATCATTGATAAAACAATTGGTTTCCGAGTTAAAACAGATGCTGAGGTCGCTGGTATCGATTATGACCAGCATGCCGAAACCGCTTATGAATTAACAAACAGTACAAGAGGAGGTTACTCATCATGAAGTTAATTACTGCAATCATTAAGCCGCAAAAATTCGATGATGTTAAAGAGGCACTAATTGCTGCTGGCATAACTGGCATGACGGTTTCAGAGACAAAGGGCTTTGGTCGCCAACTTGGCTTAACTGAGGTTTACCGCGGTGCGCAGTACAAGGTAGATCTAATTCCAAAGATTAGATTAGAAGTACTAGTGACGGCTGCAACAGCAGATAAGGTAATTAAAGTTATTACCGATGCTGCGCGAACTGGAAATATCGGTGATGGCAAAGTTTGGGCTACCCCCGTTGACTCAGTAGTTCGAGTACGCACAGGTGAGAGCGGAGAAGCGGCGGTATAACTTAAGTAAGATACCGACCATGTTTGAATCGCTAGGTCAGAAACTCTCGAAAGTATTTTCTGGCCTACGCGGCAAAGTAAATGAAACAGATTTAAAGAATTTTGCAGCTGAGATCAAAGTAGCATTACTAGAATCTGATGTAGCCCAATCGGTGGCAGATAATTTTGCCAATCAAATCTTAAAAATTGCGCAAGAGCGATCTGATGAGATAAATAAATCAACAAATCCGGCGCAGAAAATATTTGAAATTGTTAATGCTCAATTAACTCAAACCTTGGGTGGTTCAGCCAGGCGCTTGCGCCATGCTAAAACTGGGCCAACGGTTATTTTACTTACCGGTTTACAGGGAGCTGGAAAAACCTCACTAGCTGGAAAATTAGCGAAGTATTTAAAGGATCAAGGAAATACACCATTACTAGTTGCATCTGATCTACAGCGATTAAATGCAGTTACACAATTACAAATTGTCGGACAATCAATCTCTGTCCCGGTATTTGCACCTGAACCAGGCAATGGTGTTGGTGATCCCGTTAAAGTGGCGAAGACGGGTGTGCAATTTGCTAAGGATAAAGTACACAACTTTGTAATTGTTGATACCGCCGGTCGGACAGGTATTGATCAAGAGTTAATGCAACAGGCGATCAAGGTCCGAGATGCCATTTCACCAGATGAAACTCTCTTTGTAGTTGATGCAATGATTGGTCAAGATGCAGTCAGAACCGCACAAGCCTTCTCCGAAGGCGTTGGCTTTGATGCAATAGTTTTAACGAAATTAGATGGTGATGCACGAGGTGGCGCCGCACTTTCCATCGTTGAGTTAACTGGTAAACCAATAATTTTCGTAGCAACGGGTGAGAAAGTTTCTGAGTTTGATCTTTTCTACCCAGATCGCATGGCTTCTCGAATTTTGGGTATGGGAGATGTTGCCTCCTTAGCTGAACAAGCAAAGCGCTCAATGTCTAGTGATACAGCGGCAAAGCTAGAGCAGAAATTTGCTAGTGGTGATGATTTCACCTTTGAAGATTTTCTATCTCAACTTGAGGCGATGAAGAGCATGGGAAGTATGAGCAAGTTAATGGGCTTACTGCCGGGCTCTGGTGCGATGAAGAAGCAAATGGAAAATTTTGATGAGAGTGAATTAGTTAAAACAAGGGCAATTATTGAATCAATGACGCCACTTGAAAGAGCAGATCCAAAAGTTTTAAATGGTTCTAGGCGAGCAAGAATTTCACGGGGTAGCGGTAGAGCAATTAGTGAGATCAATTCATTAGTTGAAAGATTTAGTGGAGCGCAAAAAATGATGAAACAGATGCGAAATGGTGGGATGCCAGCCATGGGCGGCATGGGTGGATTAGGAAGTATGCCAAAAGCGATAAAAAATAATCCACCGCCAAAGAAGAAATCCAGATCTGGAAATCCAGCAAAGCGGGCAGCAGAGGAAGGTAGCTGAGCCTGCAATTTTGGAATATCCAGTGGTGCTGGCAAGATTAGCCTCCTGCTAATGGGACCCTCTAACCCATAGCAATATTTATCCGCAGGTCGTATTAATTTGTAAACGCCCCCGCTGTTTACATATAAATCACAACCGATTATTTTTTACAGGGAGCTTTGTGTCAGTAAAGATCAAATTGATGCGTCTTGGAAAGATTCGCACACCGCACTACCGAATTGTGATTGCAGATTCTCGTTCTGCCCGTAACTCAAAGGCGATCGAAGAGGTTGGTCGTTACTCACCAGCATCTGAACCATCTTTAATTGAAGTTAACTCAGATCGCATTCAATATTGGATGGGTGTTGGTGCACAACCAACTGAGGCAGTGACTGCACTTCTAAAAATTACTGGAGATTACCAAAAGGCACATGATCTACCAGGCAAAGAGGGAACTTTAAAAGCTCTGCCAGTGCGAATTGAAAAGCGAGTTGCTTATGAAGCTGCTGTTAAAGAGGCGATGAATGAGCCAGCTGATGGTGCTACAACATTAAAGAAGAAGGCTGCTGAGAAGTTAGCGGCTAAAGCTGCGCCAGTTGTTGAAGCTGCAGTAGAAACACCAGCAGAAGTTGTTGCAGAAGCACCAGCAGAAGTTGTTGCAGAAGCACCAGCAGAAGTTGTTGCAGAAGCACCAGCTGAAGAAAAAGCTGCTGAGTAATTATGATTGACGAAGCACTTGAGCATTTAGTAAAAGGAATTGTCGATAACCCACAAGAGGTTGTAATTAGCGAGAAGAATCATCGCGGCGGTACAACTCTTGAGGTTCGCGTGCATCCAGAAGATATTGGCAAGGTAATTGGTCGCAATGGTCGAACAGCGCGTGCACTTCGCACAGTTGTAAGTGCTATCGCTGGACGATCAGTTCGTGTTGATTTAATCGAGGCGGACGAGGGTCGTTAATTTGCAACTTGTCGTAGGTCGTATTGGCCGCGCACATGGTGTTCAAGGCGAGGCAACTGTTGAAGTTAGAACAGATGATCCAGATCAACGTTTTGCAATAGGTGCAACACTTACCATTGAAAATAATCGCGTCCTTACAATTACCAATTCTCGCTGGCACAACCAAATACTTCTTCTAACCTTTGCTGGCATTACCAATCGAGATCAAATCGAAAGCCTTCGGGATCAACTTTTACATTCTGAGGTAGATACTGAGGACAACTCACCTGGTGAGTACCACTTCCAGCAATTAATTGGTTGTGCGGTTAAATTAGAAAACATGAAAGAGTTAGGTTTAGTTCGTGAAATCATCCAACTTCCTGGCCAGGACTTGCTGGCAATTGACACCCCAAATGGTGAAGTTTTAATACCTATGGTTAAGCAAATAATTATCTCAGTAGATATCAGTGCAAAATTAATTGTAGTAAACCCACCAGAGGGGTTATTAGATGTTAAAAATTAATATCATTTCGATCTTTCCAGAGTATTTAAAGCCACTTGAATTATCCCTACTTGGCAAAGCTCAAGAAAAAGGTTTAATCTCAATTGATATCCATGATCTTCGCAAGCACACAACCGATCCTCACCATTCAGTTGATGACACACCATATGGTGGTGGCGCCGGCATGGTGATGTCAGCTGAACCTTGGGGACTTGCAATTGATGAAGTTAGTAAGAGTGAAGAGGAGTTTGATCTAATTGTTTTAACACCAGCTGGTAAAAAATTTGATCAGCAAATGGCGCTAAGTTTTTCAACAAAAACTAATTTAATCTTTGCCTGCGGTCGTTATGAGGGCATTGATGCTCGAGTTTCTAAGTATTATGCTGAAAAAAGAAATTTTAAGGTTCATGAAGTATCTATTGGAGATTATGTATTAGGTGGTGGTGAGGTGGCAACGATGGTGATCGTTGAGGCAACTGCAAGATTAATTCCAGGAGTATTGGGTAATCCACAATCATTAAAAGAGGAAAGTCACACACTGACTAATAAAGATGGATCATTAGTTGAGTATCCAAACTACACAAAGCCAGCTAATTGGCGCGGCCTAGAAGTTCCTGAGATTTTGTTATCTGGAAATCACGGTGAGATTGAAAAATGGCGCATTAAAGAGGCTGAGCGCCGAACGCAAGCATTAGACAAGGAATAATCGCGACACGCCTACGGTTGATTAGGTACTGACCCTACTTTTAGGGGATTATCCGCCCAAGTTAGAGCATTACTTAATGCTCAGATAAAGATGTAAAGGGAGGTGCAAAAATGGCAACCGATTATGACACCCCCAGAAAAACCGATGAAGAGTTACATGAAGAATCACTTGAAGAGCTAAAGGCTAGACGTGCCGATGCGCAATCAGGTCAAGTTGATATTGATGAGGAAGAGGCGGCTGAAAGTTTAGAGCTACCCGGAGCTGATTTATCTGGTGAAGAGTTGGCGCTAAAGGTTGTGCCACGTCAAGAAGATGAATTTACTTGTAATAAATGTTTCCTAGTTAAACACATAAACCAAAAAGCTCGTGGTGAGGGTGCGAAGGCGATCTGTAAAGATTGTGAGTAGATCACTCACCTTTTAATCAGGAGAGTGCTTTGACTAGTTTTTTTGGATTTCTAGAGGAGATTAACCAGTAAGGCGTTGGATCTTTTTTGTCATTTAGTTCAACCTTAACGCCACTTTTTATCCAAAAATTAATTGCTAAAAATGCGGCTGGATCAGCGGCAACCCCGATCATTTTTTTGTATTCAAGCGGTGTTAAAGCAGTTGCTGATTTTATATATTTCAGATCAATCTTGGCTTTATTAACATGCAGTATTTGATTAGTAACACAGATTGTTGTTCGCATCTTGAGTGATAGTGCATAAGCTGCGCAGAGTGCGATTGTGGTAATTATTATTGCCGCCAGGTTGCCCAACGGCGCCCAAATTGAAAGATAGATCGAAACACAAAGCATGGCGATAAAGGACCAGACCCCAATACCCCAGGATAATTGTTCAGAGAATTTTATACTTTTTGATTTATCATTCATATCTAGGAAAGGATACGCTTACTTCATGAGTCGCATTGCAAGCACAACACCGCCGGCTGATGCAGTAATGCCAGATCGCCACCCGAAGGCGCCTGAGATCGGCTCCCAAATTCCATCCCACTTTGGCCATTGCTTTGGATGTGGTGAATTACATAAAACCGGATTGCACTTCACAGCAATCGCCGGTGAAGGTTTAGATTTAACTGGCAGCTTTAAAGTTACAGAAAATCATCAAGGTGCACCGGGATTAGCACACGGTGGATTGCTCTCACTTGCCTTCGATGAAGCGATGGGAAAGTTAATGTGGTTAATTCGAACTCCTGCAGTTACTGGCCGACTTGAAACAGATTTCTTAATGCCAGTGCCCATGGGTCGCACATTATTTATAAATGCGAGAATTACTGGTCAATCTGGCAGAAAAGTATATGTTGAAGCAGAAGGTCGATTAGATTCAGTAACGGGTGACATTGCTGTAAGGGCAGCTGCTATTTTTATCGCGGTACCAATGCAACATTTTATTGATAATTTAACTATTGATTATAAAGAGCACTTAAAAAAGCATCCTGGCTTAATGGCCTTTGTCGATCCTGATTTTGATATAAATCCATGAGTGAGTTAGAGGTTTTAATTAAGAGATTAGATGATTCAGTGCCAATGCCGACATATGCAAAGGGTGGGGACGCGGGTGCGGATTTATGCACAACTATTGATTTCACAATCGCACCTGGTGAGCGCAAATTAATCCCAACAGGAATAAGCATGGCATTGCCTAATGGATATGCAGCTTTTGTTCACCCTCGCTCAGGCTTAGCAATTAAAAGTGGCGTTTCAATGGTAAATACACCCGGCACAGTTGATGCTGGCTATCGCGGTGAGTTGCAGGTAATTCTAATTAATCATGATTTAACTCAAGCGGTCTCATTTAAAAAAGGTGATCGTATTGCGCAATTGGTAATTCAAAAGGTTGAGCATGCCCAATTTGTTGAGGTTGCCCAGCTACCAGGATCAGAGCGAGCCGCCGGCGGATTTGGATCAACTGGCTTATGAGTTATGAAGGTCATTCGCAGGACAAAGATAAAATTATGTCAGCCCTTGGTGGCAAGCGAGGGTTAATTGATTCCGGTTTACCAGCAATAATCTTTCTCATTGTCTTTAATCTTTCCGGTAAAGAGATTAATGTAGCTATTTGGTCAGCTTTAACTCTCTCGATTTGCTTAACTATTTACCGATTAATTAATCGACAAACACTACAACATGCCTTTTCGGGTTTAATTGGTGTCGCAATTTGTGCCTTAATATCTCGCCGAAGTGGAAATGCTGCAGATTTTTATCTGCCTGGTTTATGGATTAATGCTGGGTACGGCAGCCTTTATGCACTTACGAATTTAATTAAGTGGCCAATTTTAGGTGTCTTACTTGGTCCAATTTTGGGCGAGAATTTACTTTGGCGCAAAGATCCAAAGCGACTTCGTGCTTATATTAATGCAGGCTGGTTATGGGTTGCTCTTTTTGTTTCAAGATTAGTCGTTCAGTATCCACTTTATGAAAGTGGCAATATTAATGCTTTAGGAACAGCTCGATTACTAATGGGTTATCCGCTATTTATATTAACAGCTTGGGGAACTTGGTTAATTTTAAAGAAGGTTCCAACAACTCCAGGTGCTCAAGATTTAAGTAAGAGTTAAACTCCGATAAAGCAAGCTTTTAACTCATTTTCCGCTTTTGCAGAGGCAACGAAAAGTAACTCATCTCCGGCTGAAAGTAGATCATGCTCCTGTGGTGCGATCACTCGACCATCTCGCACAATTGCTGCAAGTGAGGAGTCCTGCGGTAGCTCTATTTCGCCAACAGTCTTTCCGCAGCATTTTGCGTTATCGGGCAATGTAATTTCAACTAAGTTTGCTTCACCTTTTCTAAATGAGAATAATCTAACAACATCACCAACACTTACCGCCTCTTCTACTAAGGCAGAGATAATTCTTGGTGTTGAAACTGCAACATCAACGCCCCATGAGGAGTCAAACATCCACTCATTTTTAGGGTGATTAACTCGGGCTACTACGCGTGGCACTCCATACTCAGTTTTTCCAAGTAGTGATGCAACCAAATTAACTTTGTCATCACCGGTTGCAGCAACTAGTACTTGGCAACCATCTAATTTAGCGAGATCTAGTGAGGTAATTTCACATGCATCGGCCAGAAGCCACTCTGCAGTTGGCACCGAATCCATCTTTAAAGCCTTTGGATCCCGGTCGATCAATAAAACTTGGTGGCCATTTTCTAGTAGCTCACGAGCAATCGCACGTCCTACATTTCCGGCACCAGCAATAGCGATTCTCATATTAATTTCCATCCGGTGATTTAGCTAAGGTTTTCTCAATATTTACAATCTCTTTATCACTTGCTATTACATGCACCAGATCGCCCTCTTGTAATACGGTGTGCTGATCTGGAATCAATGCTTCACCTAATCTAGTTATAAAGGCAACGCGGGCATTGGTGTTTTTTTCAATCAGAGTTACAGCTTCACCATACCAACTAGCATGCAGATGGACTTCGATAAGTTGCACAGTTCCAGTCGCATCTCGCCACTCTGATTTAGATCCAGTTGGCGTTAAGCGGCGCATAATTTGATCAGTAGTCCATAACACCGTTGCCACAGTTGGAATACCTAGGCGTTGGTAGATTTCAGCTCTACCTGGATCATAAATTCGAGCAACTACATTGCCAATTCCAAAAGTTTCGCGTGCAACACGGGCAGCTAAAATATTTGAATTATCACCATTTGAAACTGCAGCAAAAGCATCAGCTTTTTCAATTCCGGCTTCAAGCAAGGTGTCTCGATCAAAGCCAACACCTGCAATTGTTCGTCCGTTGAAATCTGCGCCTAATCGACGAAAAGCTTCACGATTTTGATCAATAACAGCGACGGTATGGCCAGCTTTTTCTAAATCTATCGCTAAAGTAGATCCGACTCGACCGCAACCCATGATTACAACGTGCACGGAGTACAACTTACACCCGTACTCTACGACTTGTGGAATTAGACGCTGGCGAACGGTTAAAAGTAGGCGAAATTCTCGAGGTTGAAATTGGTCCGGTTGCTCATGGAGGACATTTTGTTGCCAAACACAATGGCCAGGTTATTTTCGTTAGACATGTGGTTACGGGCGAGCGAGCGAAGATAAAAATCACTGCAGTAAATTCAAAAATTGCTCACGCAGATCTATTTGAACTAATTACCCCAGCAGCCGAACGTATTTCAGCTCCATGTAAATACGCCGGCACATGTGGTGGCTGCGATTTCCAACATATTTCATTGAGTGCGCAAGTTAATTTCAAGCGAGCCATTGTTTTGGAACAGTTCTTACGTATTGGAAAAATAGATTTAATTGCTGAAGGTTTTGAATTACCTATGCATCAGTTAACACCAAATGATGGTTTGCATTGGCGCACCAGAATGGATTTTGCAGTTTCACCACAAGGCAAAATTGGTTTCTTCGGCGCCCGCACTAACTCAGTAGTTGAAATCGATGATTGCTTGATCGCCGATGAGCGCATGAAGGTAGCTGATTTGGTAGGTAGAAATTGGAAATCAGATGCTCGAGTTGAGGTTGCAGTTTCAAGTACTTCAGAGATTTCAGTAATGCGATCTGGTCGAAGCATTAGTGGTCCAACACAATTAACCGAACAAGTAGATGGAAACTCATTTCGAATCTCACCTGTTGCATTTTGGCAAAGCCATCGAAATGCGCCAAGTACATTGGTAAAGGCCGCACTTACCCAACTATCTGCTAAACCTGGGGATTGGATTTGTGATCTTTACTCTGGAGTTGGTTTATTTGCAGCCCAAATTTTGCATCAAGTTGGTAAGCAGGGTGTAGTCACATTAATTGAGAGTGATAAAACTGCGATTGCTGATGCTAGAAAGATATTTGCCAAGCATGAGAATGTAAATATTTATGCTGGTTTGGTAGATCAACAGCTGGTGCAAGTAAAGCGAGCGAATGCAATTTTGCTTGATCCACCTCGCACAGGTGCTGGTGAATCGGTGATCAAACAAATGGTAAAACTTAGACCACGCAAAATTGTTTATGTTGCATGTGATCCGGCAGCACTTGCAAGAGATGCTAAATATTTAAAAGAGAGCGGTTATAAGTTAGATCACATAGAAGGCTTTGACTTATTTCCAATGACTCAGCACATGGAATGCGTGGCTGGATTTTCACCAGCAAACCAGTAAGATTTAGGTATTCCTTAAACAAAGATTAGGTGGTGGCGAATGAGTAAAAACTCCTTTAACGCCAAGACCACCCTAGAAGTTTCCGGTAAGACATATGAAATATTTGATATCACTACTTTGGCCCAAGCCAAGGACTTGCCCTTCTCTTTAAAAGTTTTACTAGAGAACTTACTTCGCTCTGAAGATGGTGCAAATATCACAGCTGATCAGATCAAAGCACTAGCTGCTTGGGATCCTGCCGCAGAGCCTGATACTGAAATCCAATTTACGCCAGCACGTGTGATCATGCAGGATTTCACTGGCGTTCCTTGCATAGTTGATTTAGCGACGATGCGAGAGGCAATTGTTGAGTTAGGTGGAGATCCTGCAAAGGTAAATCCACTTTCACCAGCAGAGTTAGTAATTGATCACTCAGTTATTGCAGATAAATTTGGAACTGCTGATTCATTTGAACAAAATACCGATATTGAGTACCAACGAAATCAAGAGCGCTACCGTTTCTTGCGTTGGGGTCAGAGCGCATTCGATGAGTTTAAGGTTGTCCCGCCAGGAACTGGCATTGTTCATCAAGTAAATATTGAGTACCTAGCCCGTGTGATTATGACTCGCACCGTTAATGGAACTTTACGTGCTTATCCAGACACTGTAGTTGGAACCGATTCTCACACCACCATGGTTAATGGTTTAGGTGTTCTGGGTTGGGGAGTTGGTGGCATAGAGGCAGAGGCGGCGCTACTTGGGCAACCAGTGTCGATGTTAATTCCAAAGGTGGTTGGCTTTAAATTAAATGGTCAATTACCAACCGGCGCAACCGCTACCGATCTTGTTTTAACAATTACTGAGATGCTACGTAAACATGGTGTTGTTGGAAAATTTGTTGAATTTTATGGTCCAGGTGTATCAGCACTACCAATGGCTAATCGAGTAACAATTGGAAATATGTCACCAGAGTATGGGTCAACGGTTGCTATTTTTCCTATTGATGAAGAGAGCATTAGATACTTAAAATTTACTGGACGAAGCGCAGAACAAATAGAGCTAGTTGAAAAGTATGCAAGAGTAAACGGCTTGTGGCATGATCCATCAGCAGAGCCTAGATTCTCAGAAAAATTAGAGTTAGATCTAGCTGCAATTGTTCCTTCAATCGCAGGTCCAAAGCGACCACAGGATCGAATTGCATTAGTTGATGCTAAATCTGCCTATGAAAAAATTTCACCTACTTACTTTTCGGAGAAAACAAGCAAGAGCAAGATTGATGTGAATGTAAATGGCAAAGCAACCTCTGTCAGCAATGGTGATGTTGTAATCGCTTCAATTACTTCATGCACAAATACTTCAAATCCATCTGTAATGATTGGAGCTGCACTACTTGCCAAGAAAGCGGTAGAAAAAGGATTAACTTCAAAGCCATGGGTAAAGACCACATTAGCGCCAGGCTCAAAGGTTGTTACTGGTTACTACGATCGCTCCGGACTTACGCCATACATGGAGAAATTAGGTTTTAACCTAGTTGGATATGGTTGCGTAACATGTATTGGTAACTCTGGTCCGCTACCAATAGAGATTAGTAAAGCAATAAATGACAATGACCTAGCGGTGTCAGCGGTGCTATCTGGAAATCGAAATTTTGAGGGCCGAATCTCACCAGATGTAAAGATGAATTACTTAGCCTCCCCACCATTAGTAGTTGCTTATGCTTTAACTGGATCGATGAATCATGATTTTGAGAAAGAGCCAATTGGTGAAGGAAATGATGGCAAGCCAGTATTCCTGCGTGATATCTGGCCAACTCAACTGGAGATTCAATCTGTAATTGACTCAGCTATTTCATCAGAGATGTTCACCAAGGATTACGCATCAGTCTTTGATGGCGATCACAGATGGAAGTCATTGGCCACACCAACTGGAAAAACATTTGAATGGGATGCTAAATCAACTTATGTTCGAAAGCCGCCGTACTTTGAAAACATGCCACGAGATCCAAAACCAGTTACAAATATTTCTGGTGCCAGAGTGATGGCGATTTTGGGAGATTCAGTCACAACTGATCACATATCACCAGCTGGAAACATTAAAGCTGATTCACCTGCCGGCAAGTATTTAGCGCAGAATGGTATCGATCGAGCAGATTTTAATTCTTATGGTTCAAGGCGTGGAAATCATGAAGTAATGATTAGAGGCACCTTCGCAAATATTCGATTAAAAAACTTACTTCTAAATGGGGTTGAAGGTGGTTTCACTAAAAACTTCTTAGCAAATGGAGAACAAGCCACAATCTATGATGCTTCGATGGCCTACCAAGCAGCTGGTATTCCGCTGGTGATTTTGGCTGGCAAAGAGTATGGCTCTGGTTCCTCACGCGATTGGGCTGCAAAGGGAACAGCGCTGCTTGGAGTTCGCGCAGTTATTGCAGAATCCTTTGAGCGAATTCATCGTTCTAATTTAATTGGTATGGGAGTTTTGCCGTTGCAATTTGTCGATGGTGAAAATGCTAAATCACTTGGAATTACCGGCGATGAAGTTTTTGAAATAGCTGGGGTAGAGGAACTAAACACTGGCCCTGCACCAAAGCTAGTCACTGTCACCGCTGGTACAAAGAGTTTTAAAGCCAAACTTCGTATCGATACACCTGGTGAGGCAGATTACTACCGCCATGGCGGCATCATGCAGTACGTACTACGCTCACTTTTAAAGTAAATCGCTAAATCATTAGTACGGGTTTAAACTTGCCCCATGCTTGAATCAATTAAATCCCCCGCTGATCTGCAAGGATTAGATGAGGATCAATTAGCGCTACTTAGCGAAGAGATTCGCTCCTTCTTAATTGAAAAGGTTTCTAAATCAGGCGGCCATTTAGGGCCAAATCTAGGAGTTGTTGAATTAACAATTGCAATACATCGAAGCTTTGAATCGCCAAAGGATGTCATTATTTTTGACACCGGACATCAAAGTTACGTTCACAAATTACTTACAGGTCGCTTAAGTGGTTTTGATAAGTTAAGACAGCGCGGTGGTTTAGCGGGTTATCCAAATCGGAGCGAGAGCGAACATGATGTTGTTGAGAACTCACACGCATCCACCTCTCTTTCTTGGAGTGATGGCATTGCAAAGGGATTTAAGCTAACCAATCAAAGTGATCGCACAGTTGTTTGTGTAGTCGGAGATGGCTCATTAACTGGCGGTATGGCGTGGGAGGCTTTAAATAATATTGCGGCTAGCACTGATGAGAAACTAGTAATAGTAGTAAATGATAATGAACGTTCTTATTCTCCAACTATTGGCGGTGTTGCTACCTACCTTTCAACACTTCGCACAACTAAAGGCTATGAGAAATTTTTAGATTGGGGCAAGGGTGTTTTAGAGAAGACTCCAGTAGTTGGTCATCCAATCTATGAAACATTACATGGAATGAAAAAAGGCATAAAAGATATTATTGCACCGCAAGGAATGTTTGAAGATTTAGGTTTGAAGTACTTTGGTCCAATTGATGGTCATGATATTTCAGCGATGGAAAAGGCGCTTAAGATCGCAAAAGATTTCGGCGGTCCGGTTTTGGTTCATATAATTACTGAAAAAGGTAAGGGCCACGCACCAGCAATAAATGATGAAGCGGAGAAGTTTCATGCAGTTGGTGTTGTTGATCCTGAAACTGGGCAGCCATTAAATAAAACTGGTAAATCCTGGACCTCTGTCTTCTCTGATGAGTTAGTAAAGATCGGTAGTGAGCGAAGTGATGTAGTTGCAATTACTGCTGCCATGATGGGCCCAACTGGGCTAGATAAATTTGAGAAAAGTTTTCCAGAACGTACTTTTGATGTTGGAATCGCTGAACAGCATGCAACAACCGCTGCGGCGGGCATGGCATTTGCTGGTCTGCATCCAGTTGTGGCTGTTTACAGTACATTTTTAAATAGAGCTTTCGATCAATTACTACTTGATGTGGCACTACACAAAGCTGGTGTTACCTTTGTTTTAGATCGGGCCGGTGTAACTGGTGATGATGGTCCATCACATAATGGAATTTGGGATTTAGCTTTAACTGGAATTGTGCCAACACTTCATGTAGCGGCGCCAAGAGATGGTGCCAGAGTTCGTGAAACTCTGCGCGAGGCGATAGATATCGCTGATGCACCAACATTGCTCCGCTTTCCAAAGGGAGCTGTAAATGAGGATATTCCAGCATTCGAACGCCGAGATGGAATAGATGTTTTATATCGCGGTGAGAGCGCCGATATTTTATTAGTGAGCATTGGAGCTTTTGCAGCGATGGCTGTTGAAGCCGCTGGTCAGGCTTATCGCGAAGGTGTTGGTGTAACTGTGATCGATCCACGCTGGGTGAAGCCACTTCCTAAATCACTAATTACGATGGCACAAAGATATAAGAGTGTTGTAGTTCTTGAAGATGGTATTAAACATGGTGGTATCGCAAGCACAGTCAGTGAATTATTTCGAGATGCAGGTTTAAATGTGCCGGTTCATTCAATAGGAGTTCCATTGGTATTTATTGAACATTCAAAACGAGCTGAGGTACTAGCGGATCTTGGAATTACAGTTCAAAATATAACTAGATCCTTAGTTAGCTGGAGTGCAAGTCAATTAGCTGTTAAGGAAGAGATGCAACTGCCGCAGGATGAAAACGCGAGCCGCAAACCGCTTCACTAATTCCTTCACGATCTAAGTAAGGCAAGATGCCACCTAGATGCATCGGCCAACCGGAACCAAGCAACATACAAATATCTATTTCAGCTGCGGTTGCAACAACTCCTTCATCTAGCATCATCTTCGCCTCAGTTGCGATCGCTTTCAAGGCTCGCTCGCGTACTTGATCAGCCGTTGATGGCGAGTTACCTTTTTCAAGCAATGCTAGCGCCGCTGGATTAATCTGATTTATACCCTTCTCGTCCTTGATGTAAAAGGTTCGCACACCCTCTTTTACAAACCGCTCCATCGTAGGTGAGATTTTGTATCTGGCTCCAAGATTTTTATTTAATGTTTGTGCAACATGAAGTGCCACCCCTGGACCAACTAGTCCAAGTAGTTCAAGTGAGCTCATTGGAAAACCCAATGGCTTCATTGCAGCATCTGCTACCTCATAAGGTGTTCCCTCATCCATTGCATCAGTTACTTCACCCATAAAACGGGTAAGTAGTCGATTAACAACAAAGGCAGGTGCGTCCTTAACGATGACCATAGTTTTCTTTAAATCTTTACCGATATTAATTACGGTAGCTGTAGTTGCATCATCAGTTTTAGTAGTTCTGGCCACCTCTAGTAATGGCATCACTGCAACTGGATTAAAGAAGTGGAAGCCGACTACTCGCTCGGGGTTTGCTAATCCCTCTGCCATTGCTTCAACTGAAAGAGATGAGGTATTTGTGGCCAGGATACATTCTGGTGAAATGATCTTCTCAAGATCCTTAAACAGCTTTTGCTTTAGTGATAACTCTTCAAATATTGCTTCAAGTATGAAATCAGCGCTAGCAAATACTTTTTGATCAACTGATCCAGAGATATTTCCAAGCAGGCGAGCAGCACCTTCTGGTGATAAGCGCTTCTTCTCAACTAATTTAGCGATCTCACCATTGATCCATGCCAAACCTTTATCAACGCGCTCTTGATCTAAATCAGTAATAACTACTGGCACCTTTAAGTTGCGCAGCATAAGCAGGGCTAATTGGGAGGCCATTAGGCCAGCTCCGACTACACCAACCTTTGAAATCTTTCGTGCTAGCGCAGGCTTAGGTGCACCCTCCACCTTTTTGCGCTTTTTCTGAATTAAGTTAAATGAATACAGCGAGGCGCGCAGCGCATCTGTCATTACTAACTCTGCTAGTACTTGATCTTCAGCATCAAAGCCCTGTGACAATGTATTTGTTTGTGCTGCTGCTATTAATTCAAGTGCTTTAAGTGGGGAAGGGATCTCAGCTCCGCCATACTTTTTCGCAACCGCTGCCTTACCAGTAGCAGTAGCTTTCTTGAATCCTTCTGAATCTTGGCTGAAGTCAGCTCGCTCTATTTTTTTACTGCCACTAATAACCGAAGCTGCAAATTTAATTGAGTTTTCTAGAAAATCAGATGGTTCATAAACTGCATCTACGACCCCTAAACCAAGTGCATCCTTAGCCTTTAGCATGGTGTTGTTGTTTAGTGCATTTAAGATAATTACTTGCACAGCTTTTTCTGGACCAATTAACTTAGGCAAAATTGTGGCACCGCCCCAACCAGGCACTAATCCTAGGAAACACTCCGGCAACCCAATAAATGCGGTACTAGCCAGACTTCGATAGTGACAGTGCAGTCCAACTTCTAAACCGCCACCAAGTGCTAATCCATTTATAAAAGCGAAAGTTGGCTTCTTGCTTTCGCCAAGCTTTCTAAATACATCATGGCCTAATTTTCCAATAGCAAGTGCTTGGGATTTATCAGATAAAAATGAGAGACCAGAAAGATCAGCACCAGCTGCGAAGATAAATGGTTTGCCGGTGATTGCAATTGCTACTGAGTCAGATGAAAGTGCTGCATCAATTGCAGTACGCAGGGATTCAAGGCCACCCGCGCCAAAGGTGTTTGGTCGGTTGTGGTCCATTCCATTATCTAAGGTAATTAATGAGATAGTGCCAGATGTGCCAAATGGTGCAAGGGAGACTTCGCGCAGAATAGCTTTTGTTACAACCTCTTCGGGAGCGCCTTCGGGTAATTTAACTTCACTCATTTACTTAGCTCCTTTAAAGTTTGGATTTTCCCAAATAATTGTGCCGCCCATACCAAGTCCAATACACATAGTGGTAATGCCATAGCGAACCTCTGGGTGTTCTTTAAAGCCATTTGCTAAATTAAGAATTAATCGAACACCAGATGAAGCCAGGGGATGGCCCACTGCAATCGCGCCACCATATATGTTTACGCGCTTATCATCATCGGCAATTCCAAAGTGATCTAAAAATGAGAGAACTTGAATCGCAAACGCTTCATTTACTTCAAATAAACCAATGTCAGTAATATCTAAGCCAGCCTTAGCTAGAGCTTTAATGGTGCTAGGAACTGGTCCATAACCCATAATCTCTGGCTCTACGCCAGCAAATGCAAATGAGACAAGTTTTGCTTTAATTGGCAGATTTAACTCTTTCGCTTTTGTTTCAGAGGCCAAAATTGCAGCGGTTGCACCATCATTTAAGCCAGCAGCATTTCCAGCAGTTACGCGACCACCGGCCCTAAATGGAGTCTTTAAAGCTTGTAGTGCATCTAATGTTGTTTGAGGACGTGGTGGTTCATCAACTGTGGCCATACCCCAACCAAGTTCATCGGTTCGGATTGCAACTGGAATTAAATCTGGTTGAATTTTATTTGCCGCATATGCTGCAGCTGTTTTTTGTTGCGAGGCAAGTGCGTAATTATCTGCTCGAACTTTGGTTAAATGAGGAAATTTGTCATGCAAGCGCTCTGCAGTAGCGCCCATTTGCAACGCATCCATTTCAACTATTTTCTCTGCTAAATACCTTGGGTTTGGATCCATTCCATCACCCATCGGATGATTTCCCATATGCTCAACACCGCCAGCGATTGCTAAATCATATGCACCCATATTAATTCCACCAGCAATTGTGGTTACTGCAGTTAATGCACCGGCGCACCAACGATCAATTGAATAACCAGGAACTGTCTTTGGGATTCCGGCAAGAATTGAAACAGAGCGACCAATATTCATTCCTTGATCACCAGTTTGTGTTGCAGCTGCTATTGCAACCTCATCGATTTGTGCAAGTGGAACACTAGGATTTCGCTCCAGCAAACCACGAATGCAACGCACCATAATGTCATCGGCGCGAGTTTGGGCATAAAGTGAACCAGCTTTACCAAAAGGAGTTCGCACTGCGTCTACTAAAACAACATTTGTTTTGGTTTTGGCATCTTTACTCATATCACTCCTAATTAAGCACTGTATTACTACAGATGGATTTTTACTCTTACTAGGAGATAGGTTACTGGTCAGTAGCAGAAATTGGTAGCGCGAAATTTAGATATTTAGCTCTTGGACGCCTGAAGATATCCATCTGATGGGGCCACGATGCGAAACAGAAACGGTGTCTCCCTCTTGAAAGTTGGATGGACCAGTGATCCTAGCCCGCACGCCCTGCAAGGATTGGCCTACCTTTAATTCAAATAAAGCATCATGACCGTAGTAATTAATTTTGGCAATCGTCGCGGTTACAGAGCCCTCTGTTATTTGCTCACTGATGGAAATTTCTTCTGGCCTAATCAAAATCTGACCTAGATTTGCTGAAGATTGATTACCTAAATCAAAGTTCACTTGGTTCAATGCGGTTACATATTGAGAATTTGCTAATTTGATAGCAGGGATAACATCGATATCACCAGTGCTAAGTGCAACCTCAGCTGTAATTGGATTTAAATACACTTGCGCAGGGGTACCGGATTGAACAACTGTTCCTCCTCGCATTAAAGCAATTACATCAGCGCTTACCAGCGCATCCTCACGATCATGCGTCACCATAATTGATGTGGTTCCACTTTTTTTAAGTAGCGCTACAACCTCTTGGCTGATATCAACCCGTAATGCTTGATCAAGAGCTGCGAAGGGTTCATCGAGTAGGACCATGGCAGGCTTCATGGCTAGAGCTCTAGCAAGAGCGATTCGAGTTTGTTGCCCACCACTTAACTCTTGCGGGGAGCGATTATTGAAACCTTTCATACCAACTAATTCGAGCATTTCATTCACGACCTGATCCTTCTCGTTACTAGAAATTTTTCGCGACAATGAAAAACTCACATTTTCGGCTACAGAAAGATGAGGAAACAAGCCACCTTCTTGCGGGACATAACCAATATTTCTTTTGTGTGGAGGTAGCACCAGAGAGGAAACGCTGACCAGTTGTTTTCCAAATCTAATTGCGCCACCACTTGGCGTAATCAATCCAGCGATGCTTCTGAGTAAAGTTGTTTTTCCACATCCAGAGGGGCCAAGAATTGCTGCAAAGGATCCACTTGGAATCTGCAGATTCAGCCCATTGAGTACTCGTCTTGAGTTTAAGTCAACTGACAGATCCTTAATTTCAAGAGATGTCATGAGATGTTAACTCCTGATTCCTCACTCTTGTCAGGCCGATTAATTAAGAATGCTGGGATGGCGGCTATGAGAACTAAGAGTAACGCGTAAGGTGCTGCTTCATTAAATTCCAGGATTGCAGTAGCGCTCCACATTTCAGTGGCAAGTGTTTCAAATCCAGTCGGGCGCAACATCAGTGTTGCTGGCAACTCCTTCATCGCTGATAGAAAAACTAGCAAGGTTGCGGTAAGCAACCCCGGTGTGGCTAAAGGAATCATAACTCGGCGAATACTTTGAGTCTTGCTTTGATTTAGTGTTGAAGATATCTCCATTAAATTCTTTGGTACCCGCAGAAAACTAGTTCTAACGAAGCCAACCGCTTTTGCCATAAATAGCAGAGCGTATGAAAATGCAAGCAATGCCACCGTTTGATAAACAATTGGAAGTTCAGAACCAAAGGCAACGAGTGATAATCCCATAACAATTCCAGGCAGTGCATGAACAATTAATAAACTTTTATCCGTGAGGCTACCAATCTTTGATGCCTGAGAAGATAGTAAGCCAACTGGAAGAGCAAGCGTTAGTGCGATGATTGATCCGAGCAAAGATGCAAATATGGTTGAAACTGCTGCTTTGCCTAGATTTGAGTAATCAATTTCTGGCAAAGCTGAAATAAATCTAAGCAACAATTGCATTAGAGGAATAATCAAAGCCAGTAGGAGGTAAACACCTATCAGGGCAGATGCTAATAATCTGGTACGACCCGATTTACTTTCTGCGATAACAGGCATTACTCTATTAGAACTAGAAACCACCTTCGATCGTTGCCTCGTATTTGATTCAATGGTTATCAAAATTGCTGAAATAGAGACTAGAACTAGAGCCAAAATTGCAGCAGCGCCACGGTCAAAGCTGCCTCGATAAAGGTTTTCGATAGCTCTCGTGAAGGTGTCAACACCCAACAATGAAACCGCACCAAAATCACTTAATACATAAAGTGCGACTAGCAAGGTGCCAGCAGAAACGGTATTTCGAATCTGTGGCCAAGTGATTAAATAGAAGCAGCGCCATTTACTTAATCCAAGGGTCTGGGCAACTTCTAATTGGGCTTGATCACTTCTTCGAAGTGCAGCTAATGCGGCCAGCGTTATATAGGGGGTCGTGGTTAGAATCAAAATAAAAACCGCAGCAATAAACCCTCGTAAATTGGGAATGATAGACATCCAACTGTATGTGTATACATAGCTTGGTATTGCAATCGGCAAAATTACTAAGGCAGCTATCAGTGAATTAGAGCGCAAATTAACGTTATGCAAGCACCAAGCCAGGCTGACTCCGAGAAATGTCGAAGCGACGGCTACGCAACTCATCAAAGCGATGGTTGTTGCAAAAATCTCTAAGCTTTTTTCACGCAACAAAACAGTTCTAACCAAATCTATTTCCCCAGAAAAGGCGCCCTTAATCAGGTAAAAAAAGGGGATAGCTGCAAATAGCAAGGCAAGAAAACTTAGAAAAACAAGAAGTTTACTTTCACTATCTCGCTGATTAATTGACTCTAGTTGAGTATATTCATTGAAGGTTTTAGTCTTCAAGTTAAATCAAACCTAACTTGATCAGCAGTTTTTGAGTTTGGCTTATGTCAGAAAGTTTAGAAAGATCAACGGCTGGTGCATTGATATCAGCAAAAGACGGTAATCCCTCTGGCCTTGCATCAACTAGAACCAGTGAGTACTCGTGAGTGTCAGTAACAAATTTTTGTTGTGCTAAATCAGAAAGCAGATATTTGATTAACTTACCTGCCGATTCTTTATTTTTTGATTGATTCAGGATTGCAATACCAGATATATTAATTAGATTTCCTAGGTCCCCAGATTTAAAAAATCCATTTTTTACATTAATCTGACGATTTAAACTCTTACTTACTTCCCATAAGTAATAGTGATTGACTAGTCCAAGATCGATGACACCAGAGTCAATAGCAGTAACAATCTGACTATTTTTTTCAAATAACTTCACATTATTTTCAACCATTTTTTGTAGCCATATTTCAGTAGCGGCTAAACCTTGGTATTGAATTAAAGTTGTGACGAATGCTTGAAAAGAAGCGTTTGTTGGTGCGATACCAACCTTACCCTTGTACTGACTTTCGACTAGAGATTGATACGATGTGGGCAATTTAGTTACTCGATCTGGCGCGTATGCAAAAACTCGCGCACGTCCCGTTAAGCCAACCCAATCGTCATTTGTTGATTTGAAAGAATTTCCCACCCGTTCTAACAGGGGATCTTCTATCTTTGAAAAAAGTCCAGAAATACTAACTGCGCCTAGGGAACCAGCATCTTGGGAGATAAATAGATCAGCTGGTGAATTCTTTCCCTCCTCTAAAATTTGCGCAGCAAGTGCAGAAGAGTCGCCATATCGAATATTTAAAGTAATTCCGTTTTGGTTAGTGAACTCTTCAAAAAATGGTGCAATAAAGTTCTCGCTTCGCCCTGAATAGATAGTGAGTGATTGCGCTTTATCGGAAGCGGAGCAGCCGTTTAATACAGCCACGAAAAGAATTGCAACGAGGGCAGCCGTAAAATTTTTTTTAATCCGCATTCTTGGCACTTTTACATCCCTCATGGGTTATCTAAAGGTTAATGTCTGAAATCTATTACAGAGTTATGAATTACGCAACATTTATGTTGCGTAATTCATAACACAACTTTTGGTGTCCTACTTCTTCTCTCCCGACCAGCTTTAGGTCTGTGGTACGTCGGTTTCGTTTTGTTCTCCAACATCTGCCTCTATGACAACCGGCTCGGTTTCGGGCAGGGCTTGGGCAATGAGTGGGCCTACTTGGTCAATCTGCCAAGGACGTGCACCCAGCATCTGCAACTGCTGACTCACATACTCTTCATAACTACCGGAAGCAACACCCATTTGGCTTGCAGGTAGCTCCCAGCATAATTTTCGAACCAACTCTGGCGTCAAGAGATTTTCTACCGGAACATCAATCTCACTTGATAGCGCTGCGATCTTCGCCCTGGCGTGTGTGAGTCTTGCATAGCCCAGTGGGTTGCGCTCCTTCCAAATTTTAATCGGTGGTAAAGCATTTGATTGAACTCGAAGTTCAACCTGCTCCTCAATAGGAGTTAAAAGTGAACGTTTTAATTCAGAAAGCCAGCGAGTGAATGGTGGTGAATCCATTTTGGTTCGCCATCCAATTACTTTCGCCATTGCCTCTGCAGTTTCTGGCCGCTTTGTCGCAATGGCGATAATGGCTTCATCATTTAAAATTCGACCAGCTGCAATATCTAGCTCCTGTGCTAATTTATCTCGATCAATCCATAGATTTCTAATAATTGTCATGGTTAATCGATCACGGACCTTGTGCATACCAGATGTTCTGCGCCATCGATCAGCTTTGGGTGGATCACTTTGTTTAGCTTTAAAATTAATTAAAATTGCTTTGAAATCCTGATTGGCCCAACTCAATTTCTTTTTTTCCAAAAGTAGCTCTTCTACCTTGGCCCTAATATCAAGCAGCACATCAACATCAATTGCGGCGTAATTTAACCATTCAGGTTTTAGTGGCCGGATTGACCAATCAACTGCAGAGTGCTCTTTTGCTAATTGCAGCTCGAGCAATGATTCAGCTAGTGCGCCTAAGCCAACTCTGGGATAGCCAGCAATTCTGGCTCCAAGCTCTGTATCAAAGAGTATTTGGGGATCTAAGCCAATCTCTAATAGGCAAGGTAAATCCTGTGTGCTGGCATGAATTACCCATTCATATTTTGAAAACTCTTGATTGAATTTCTGCCATAGCGATTTATTAGTGATTGCAATTGGATCAATTAAGTGCAAGCCACCATCTTTTCGAAAAAGTTGAATTAAATAAGCTCTTTGGCTGTATTTATAGCCTGATGCTCGCTCAGCATCGATGGCAATCGGGCCTTCACCATCTAAGAGTTTTTCAATCATTAACTCAAAAGCTGATTCAGTTGTTATTAATTCGGGAACTCCAGCGCGAGGCAGAAGTAACGGAGTTAATTCAGGTGTGGTCATACTTTCTTGAGTGTAATTTAAATTAAACGCTACGAGAAATTGAGGTAACACCTTCTGGAATTGGCGCTAATCCAGCAGTTGTTGCGAGTAGTTCGATCCAAGCATTTACATGTGAAAGTAAATCCGCACCAGATGTTGGCGTCCAAGATGCCCTAATCTCCATCTCAGAGTCCTCATCACGGCCAGCTAGTGAACCAAAGGACGCGCTTGCCACTCGAGTGACAGTTCCACTAGGTGCCAGAAATTCACAATTATTTTTCTTAAGCGATTCCATTAGCCAAGCCCAGCCAATCTCTGGCAACAATGGATCATTAGCCATTTCTAAGTCGATCGCAGCTCGTGCAAAAGTGACACATCTAAACTCACCAGACCAACCTTCTTGCCCTGCTGGATCATGAAGTAAAACAAATCGACCAGTTGCTGCATCCTCTAAAACATCAGCGGTCATTGCGATTGCAAATGGCGCTAATTTTTGAGGCGCTGGCACCATCTCTAGCAAAATTTCAGATCTTGGTTTTAATGAGAGTATCGGCGCTACCAGTTGTTCAAAGCTCGCCTTCATAGGTAAAGGATAAATTGCTTAATGAGCAATCATCAGATGCCACGCATGTAGGCTTGTTAGGTGATTGCATTCCTAGCCTTGTTTTCTAGCCTGCTTTGGGGAGCGGCTGATTTTTTTGGTGGCAATCTGAGTAAGAAATATAAAGCGGTTGCGGTAACTGCAGCCTCTCAATCTTTTGGATTGTTAGTTGGAATTTGTGTAATTCTTGCAACCTCATCTTGGCAATCTCCAACTTTTAGTCAAGACGGATATTTTATCTTCGGTGTATTTGCAGGCTTACTTGGCTTTGTCGGATTAATGGCTTTTTATGCTGGACTGGCAACTGGTCGCATGGGTGTTGTTTCACCAATTAGTTCACTCAGTGCATTTATTCCATTAACTGTTGCAATTGTTGGCGGTGAGCGGTTGACCACCCTACAAATTATCGGAATCTCTGTCGCTTTAGTGGGCGCTTTTTGTGCAAGTGGTCCAGAGATTAAAGGCGGATTATCTGCAAAGCCAATTCTCTTGGCAGTGATTGCAGCCTTTGGATTTGGTGGCGCAATAACATTTATGGTCAGGGGCTCTGAATCAAGTCCAATTATGACAATGACAACGATGCGTTTTACTACATTTATAATTGCCTGTCTTTTGGTTATTAGGTTTAGAACTGCTGGTGGATTTTCAAAAAAAGATTTGCCGCTTTTGTTTGCTATCGGCGCCTTTGATTTCTTCGGAAATTTATTGCTGGGAATTGCTTCGACTAAAGGCTTAGTTTCACTAGCAGTCGTACTTGGATCACTATTTCCGATCGTGACCTCTTTGTTGGCATTTAAAGTTTTACATGAGCGCCTTCACAAAGTTCAGTACTTAGGGATAGCCCTTGCAATCTCTGGCGTTGTTGTCATATCACTTGGATAATTGGAAAACCTTAAACTCACAACCTTCTACTTGCTCACTCTGAATCAATTCAAAATTAGAAAGCAAAGAAGGTAAATCAATCCTATTTTCACCCGTTACAGTTAGATTAATTGTCAGGTAGAGCTTCTGTACTAAATTAAGATTAATTAACTCTTGCAGTAATTTTGGTCCCGCCTCAACTAGTAGCTGCGAATTAGGTAGATCATTAAAGTCGGTGAAAATACTTTCCATTGCAGAAGCTGGCGGGCGATTAATCTGTTTGGCTAATTGATTTTTTGGTTGTAATCGAAGATTAGAGTGGGTAATTATGTAGAGAGGTATTGAGGTCTTTTTGTACGGCTCTCGCCTGGCAGTATTGCCGCCAATAATGATGGCCGCAGATTGGCTGCGAAGCTGATGAAAGAGTTTTCGGTCAGCAGGTGTTGATAGGCCAATGGATGAGCCCGCTTTTGAGGTGGATCCATCAGCGCCAACAATTAGATTGGCGATCACATAAGGCGGATTAATCATGGGCCAAGGCTAGGGGCTGTCAGTGGCTTGGCCTACCTTTTAACCATGATCATTGATTGCAATAGTTGCGTGATGCGCCAGATTAGCTGCGCCGATTGTGTTGTAACAGTTTTGCTAAATATTGGTAGCAGTAGCCCAGCCAAGGGTGAAGGCTCTAAAAAGAACTTAACTAAATTAAGCAAAAATCAGGAGAGTGCGATAAATAATCTCGCCTCTGCCGGTTTAGTACCTCCACTGAGATTTGCTAAATAATCTAAAAAATCTTGTTTGGTTTAAGCGTAAATTTTGAAATAAGCGCAAAATTCTCAGCATCCTATGCTCGATTCAGTTTGAGATCATTCACCATCCTTGGCTAACCTCTCCGAATGGTTAAGTTGCTCTCAGCTGGCATTAGAAGCGGGCGAACGGCTGTATTTTTTTGCATAACGCTAATTGCTTCCCTTATTTCAACTGCACCTGCAAATGCTGCGCCATCCTTGCTTGAAGTTCAAGCAAAAGTTAGAGATTTGCAAGAGCAGGCGACAACTGCGGCCGAGGGTGCACAAGAAGCTAAAGTTGAACTTGGAAAATTGCAGAAAATGTTAGCCACTGTTCAACAACAAGCTAGCCAACAAGGTGCATCGGTCAACGCTTTATCTAGCTCAATTGGGGCAATAGCTGCGCAACAGTATAAATCTGGCCCACTAAGTCAAAGTTTAGAATTACTTTTCTCATCAGATCCAGCACTTTATCTTTCCACGGCTGGCTCACTGGAATCAGTTACTCGAAAGAAAACTGCAGATTTGCGGAAATTCTCAGTGGCTACCCAACGCCTAACAGCCACATCATTAACGGTCAATGACAAACTAGCTTTAGTAAAGGCAGCTCAGGCAAGATTTAACAAACAACTTGCGATTGCTAATTCAAAATTAAAAGAGGCAGAAGCTTTATTGGCAAAACTCACTGCTGCTGAGCGAGAGAGATTAGCAAAATTAAATGATGATGAAGAGGATGCTGATCAGCAAAAATCTCTAGCGGATGCTTCAAAGTATGGAACCGTATCTGGCAGAGGCGGAACGGCAATTAAGTACGCACTGCAGCAAATTGGAGATAAGTATGTTTTCGGAGCAGATGGCACTACCTATTGGGATTGCTCCGGCCTCACTATGCGCGCCTTCCAAGCAGCTGGTGTTTCATTGCCGCACTCATCGAGAGCGCAGTACGGCTACGGAAAATCCGTTGCCCGCAAAGATCTACAACCTGGAGATTTAGTATTTTTTGGAAAGCCAATTTCCCATGTTGGAATTTACTTAGGTGGAAATAGAATGCTGCATGCACCTCGAAAAGGCAGCAGAGTTAAGATTGCTGAATTTAGCCTTGGTAAGAAACCATATATTGGAGCCCGTAGACTTTAATTAATGAATACCCCAAGCCGGAAAATTTTATTGGTCACAAATGATTTAGGGCCAAGGGCTGGTGGGATTGAATCCTTTATTTTAGGTTTACTTGCCCGCTTGCCACAGCAAAGCGTGGTGATCTATACATCTACTCAAGATAATTCAATTAATTTCGATAGTGAACTATTGACCAAGTATGGGGCAATTGTAATTCGAGATCGCGCAAAGATACTGTTGCCAACGCCTCGGATAACTAATCGCGCAATATCAATAATGAAAAGCTATGACGCAAAAATAATTTGGTTTGGCGCCGCTGCACCTCTTGCTCTGATGGCAGCAAATCTGCGAAAAAATGGTGCCACGCGCATTATTGCTCTTACTCATGGACATGAGGTTTGGTGGGCAAAACTTCCAATATTTCGGCAGTTACTAAACAAAATTTCAAAAGATGTTGATCAACTTACCTACCTTGGTGATTTTACTAAAAAAGCCATGCAGCCCGCTATCTCTGATGTGCGCAAATTAGTAAAAATTGCGCCAGGTATAGATGTTGAGCACTTCATGCCAGCTGATAAATCCACTCAGTTAATAGAAAAATATAAATTAGATAACCGCCAAGTTATTGTAAGCGTTGGCAGATTAGTTCATCGCAAAGGCCAAGATAAGTTAATTGTCGCAATGGCTCAGGTAGTAAAGAAATTTCCGAATGCAACCTTGCTAATAGTGGGTAAGGGGCCAATTAGAAATATGCTGCAAAAACTAGTTCACCACCACTCTTTAGAGAAGAATGTAATCTTTACTGGCCGAGTTCAATTAGATGATCTGCCAAAGTACATTCAATTAGCTGATGTGTTTGCCATGCCAGCGCGAGATCGTTTTTTTGGTTTAGAGGTTGAAGGATTAGGAATTGTTTACCTTGAGGCCAGTGCTTGTGGTGTTCCAGTAATTGTTGGCAGTTCCGGTGGTGCACCCGATGCGGTAATTCCTGATGTCACAGGGCTAATCGTGGATGGCACTAAACCCGATGAGATTGCTGATGCAGTGATTAAAGTTCTAGCAGACCCAGAGTTAGCTAAAAAATATGCTGATGCTGGCCGGGATTGGATTGTAAGCGAGTGGCGCTGGGAAATTTGGTCAGAACGTTTTAATAAATTACTGCTTGATTAAGTTATTTTCAATGGCGATGCTAAGTGCCTGCGTTCGATTACTGGCATTTAATTTTCGATAGATAGCCGCTAAGTGAGTCTTAATTGTTGCTTCGGTTAAAAATAACTTAGCCCCCATGGCCGCTGCAGTACTGCCATCACCGAGTGATTGCAGAATCTGATTTTCTCTGGGGGTTAAATCAAAGTTTATAACGATGGGCTTAGGTAGAACTTTTCCAACAACTCTAAATTTTGCAGGATTTTTGCTCAGCTCAATTAAAGTATTTAGCAGACTATCAATCGGTGCACTCTTCAGGATAAAGGAGTCTGCCCCCGAGGCTTTTGCTAGCTCTAAGCTTTGATTTTCATCATCCATGGTCAGTATTACAAATTTCGTTTTTGGTAGCAGGTGCTTTACCTCTGCGATTAAATCACTACCTAGGCCATCACCTAAATTTAAATCTACAATACAAAAATCGGGAGATATATTATTTAGAACTGCCAGCGCCTCAGCTTTAGATGCAGCCTGCCCGATTATGCTGTAATCAGCCTTTGATAAAGCTTGTGCAATTCCGGACCTAATTAATGCATGATCATCAACGATTACAATAGTTTTCATTTCAGCGTTATTTCATATTTATAATTCTCAGCCGATACCTGAAAGCCTATTTTTTCTAATCTTTCAAATAAGCCAGTTAATCCATAGGAGATTCGAATCCGCTCATGTTCTAGCGTGGGCGCAAAAATTCCATCATCCTCATATTTGATCCCTGAATCACTTAATTCAATTGTGATTTTGCTGCAGCCAGAGTGCGTTCGAGAATTTAGTACTAACTCACGAATGCAACGGGTAATTTCATATTTATACTGTGAAGCAATAGCGAACTGTCCATTTACCTCAAAAGTGATTTCAGTATTACTTAGCAAAATGCCTGTCTGCTGTTGGATAATCTCGGCGAGGCCACGAGGATCCTTATTTCTAAGATTATAGATTTCTTCACGAACTTGATCTGTCACGCCAGAGATGTTCAGCCTTACCTTACGTAGATCTTGCCGAGATTGCTGGCTAATTAATTCATCACCAATTAGCGCATCTATTTGATAACCAATTGCAGATAATTCTTGGGCCAATCCATCGTGCAGCTCTCGCGCTAGGCGAGAGCGTTCTGAATTAGGCGAAAAGTTCATCTATCTCGCTAGCGAATTGTTGTCCAACAACATGTCGCTTAACGGATAGTTTGGCGGTTAGCTGGCCACCAGCAATTGTGAAATCCACTGGAAGTACTGTGAATTTTCTAA
This sequence comes from Candidatus Nanopelagicus sp., assembly GCA_044347205.1. GTDB lineage: Bacteria > Actinomycetota > Actinomycetes > Nanopelagicales > Nanopelagicaceae > Nanopelagicus. Next base: position 67,605 of record JBIIXT010000001.1, read on the forward strand.
TTGATTCTGCCCGACTTACTGCCTTATTAGTTTCATCAACTGCGCTTTGAATTACTGAAAGTAGCGCTGGATCTTTTGCTAACTCGGCAATTGTCGCCCCTTCTTTTTTGTTAGCAACCATCCATGGCTTAATTGAATCTGGATCTAGCGTAATTAGCGCCGCAATAAATGGTTTGTTATCGCCAACAACCATGCACTGTGAAATTAGGGGATGTGAACGCAGGCGATCTTCAAGGACGGCAGGTGCAACGTTTTTTCCACCAGCGGTAACAATTAACTCTTTCTTGCGACCTACGATGTATAGGAAACCTGCATCATCAATTCTTCCAAGATCTCCTGTTTTAAAGAATCGATCAGATGTAAATACTTCGGCGTTAGCAGCATCGTTCTGCCAGTAACCCTTCATAACGATTGGGCCCTTGATTAAAACTTCGCCATCTTCAGCAATCTTGATGGTGTTACCAGGAATTGGTTTTCCAACGGAACCAACTTCGTGCGCCCAAGTTAAATTCAAGGTTGCACCAGCTGTAGTTTCAGTTAAACCGTATCCCTCGAGTACACGAATTCCGGCGCCGCGATAGAAATGGCCTAGTCGCTCACCAAGAGGAGCGCCTCCGGAGATAGCCGCTTCAACTCTGCCACCCATTCCAGCGCGAATCTTTGAATAAACCAATTTATCAAATAAGCCATGTTGAATTCGAAGCATCGGTGAGATTTTTTTAGTATCTAAACCTTGGCTGTATGCAATTGCAACTGCAGCAGCCTTTGCGAAAATCTTTCCTTTACCGGCAGCCTCTGCCTTTGCTTCACCACCGTTGTAGATTTTTTCAAAAATTCTAGGTACGGCTAGTACGAAGGTTGGTTTAAAGCTGGCTAAATCTGCTGGCAATCTTGTGATGTCACCACAGTGAGCCAAGTGAAGTCCAGCGGTGATGGCACCGATCTGCACCATGCGACCAAATACGTGAGCAACTGGCAGGAACAATAAAGTTGAACCACCAGGCTTTAGAAATAGATCACTTGCTCCGTTAACTACGTTGCCACACTCAGAAAGAAAGTTGGCATGAGTTAGTTGAACACCTTTAGGTTTGCCAGTAGTACCTGATGTGTAAATCAAAGTAGCTAGTGATTCTGGCGTAAGTGAGTTTCTGCGCTGTGTTACTACATCATCAGAAATTGATTTTCCAGCTTCAGTTAATGTCGAAAGTGCGTTATCGGTGATACTCCAAATAAGTTTACAAGCAGCTGGCATTACTGGCTTTACTACCTCTGCCAAGACTGAAGTTTCTACAATAATTGCAACCGCGCCAGAGTCACTTAAGATCCAATCGACTTGTTCGGCACTTGATGTTTCATAGATTGGGACTGGAACCGCGCCGCTGTACCAAATGGCAAAATCTAAAATCGTCCATTCATATCGTGTACGTGCCATGATCGCTACGCGATCACCCTCATTAATGCCTGATGCGATTAATCCTTTAGCAACAGCGCGAATTTCATCTTCAAACTCTTTAGCTGTTACAGGTTGCCAGTTATCGCCAAATGGTCTTGATGCCACAATGCGCTCTGGTTCAAACCAGGCGCGCTCTGAAATTAAATTAGTTAAATTACCGGCCGCCGCTGGCGGAATTATTGCTGGGATTGATATCTCATTCATGGCGCCAACGCTATCGCCTACTGGGGGCCAAAGGCCAGAGTCGGTCTGTAACGATTTGATCTACTAAGCGGTAACCTTGGGCTCATGTCCGATATATCAACCTCCACCGTAACGATCCAAGCCGCCGCTAGTGACATTCAGGAAATTCTCACCGATCTTCCTACCTATCCAACCTGGTCAACTTCAATTAAATCTGTAAACGTAATTAGTAAGGATGACCAAGGTCGCGCCACTCAGGTACAAGTATCAGTTGATGCTGGCGCTCTTAAAGATAAGCCAACTTTAAATTACGACTGGAGCAAAACTCCGGGCCGAATTGAGTTCTCACTCGAAGATGCTGATCTCTTAACAGAGATGACGGGTGCCTACATAATTAAAGATAATGGTGATGAAACAACAGATGTTACTTATGAATTAACAGTTGGATTATCAATGCCAGTTCCAGCAGTGATGCGACAAAAAGCCGAAAAAGCCACAATTGATCTTGCTTTAAAACAATTAAAGGAAAAACTGGAAAATTAATTGATTTTATCAAGTGCGGCTGTTGGCTTAACTGTTGGTATTGATATTGGTGGCACCAAGGTTCTTGGCGGAGTAGTAAATGACAAAGGTGAAGTCTTAGAGAGCATTCGTAAAGACACACCTAAATCTGGTGGTCAAGATTTAATCAATGTAGTAATTGAGATCGTTAAGTCTCTTCAACTTAACCACAAAATTGTTGGAATCGGCGTAAGTAACGCCGGTATTGTCTCCTCTGATCGCAGAACAATTGTTGCTGCTGGAAATATTTCTAACTGGAACAACATCTCACTAGCTGATGCACTACAGGCTGAGTTTAATTTGCCTGCTGTTGTTGAAAATGATGCCAATGCAGCGATTTGGGCTGAATACAAATTTGGCAATGCGCAAGGTTTAAATCCAGTGATGTTTTTTATAATTGGAACTGGAATGGGCGGCGGTTTAATTGTTGATGGCAAGTTATATCGTGGCGCAAATGGCATTGGCGCTGAATTCGGTCACATGATGGTCAATCTAGATGGTGAAAAATGCGGATGTGGTGCAATTGGTTGTATTGAAACATACGCATCTGGCAGTGCATTAATGCGTTATGCGCATGAGGGGATTAATGCAGATCCCCAAGCAGGTAAAACTTTGCTGCAATTTGGTGATGGATCACTTGCAGGATTTACTGGAAAAGATTTAACTAAAGCGGCCCAAGCGGGAAATCCAATTGCCTTATCAGCCTTTGCAAAACAATCTGATTGGGTAGGTTCTGCTATCGCCTCTTACACAATGCTGCTAGACCCAGAAGCAATTGTCATCGGTGGAGGCGTAATCGATGCCGGTGATTTGTTTTTAAAGCCAGCCATTGCTGCTGCTCAAAAATATATGCCATTTGCCGGCAAGCACCCACTACCTAAAATTATTGCTGCAAAATTTGGAAATGAAGCTGGCTTAATTGGGGCGGCAGATTTAGTTAGAGAGTAGCGCCTTCATCAAAATCATCATTTGGTTTAGCGGTTCGCCAAATTAATGATGCTACGCCGCCGCAGATAGAAAGTAAGCCGGGCCAAACACCGAAAATATCAAAATCTGTAAATTGGTTTGCAATTAGGTAAATGAGGCCACCACCAATTGCAATAAAGCTTGCCCGCTGGATTTGATCAAAGATCGGCCACTTTGGATTTGGCGGTATGAAGGAATCTGCCTCATTATTTCTAGATAGTTCATCCAAATAGGTGTTTGGTGTGGATTCATCTAATGATAAGCCAGAGACAATTGAATCAAACTCGGCATCGATTAACTCCCGTTGACTGTAATCATCATCGCGGCTTATCTGCCCGCTTAGCACCTCTTGAATAAATAATTGTGATTGTTCATTTAATAAATCACAGTCATAATCAAGTGCCACGTTGTGGAAGGATTTTTCAAAGATAACTTCTCGGATATCAACTGAGTAAATTCCTTCAATTACGGTATCTGAATTACTTGGGTCAACGACATGATCATTAATTGAGTAACCAATCATTACTGGAAGATCAATTAGATATAAATCTCGTTCAACTAAGCGCCATAGTTTTCGCAGTGAATCCAGCGCCTTTAGTGGCGTGCGTCCGTAGCTATGCTTTGGTGGGTTCGCTTTTGCAACATCACTTAGGGCTCGCCCTTTAATTGATGGAATAAAATATTTAATTAGGGGAGTAAACTTTAAAGCAAATCTGCGGTCATGAATTGATGGATTTACTAATAACAAACCTTCAATTTCACTTCCTCGAATCTGACAAAGTTTTAAGGCAAGCGCCCCACCCATAGAAAAGCCAGCAACAAATACCCGATCACATTTATCTTTAAGTGCTAGGTATGAATCCTCAACGCATGTGTACCAATCTGGCCAACTGGTTTCATTCATTTCTTGCCAATTACTTCCATGGCCAGGTAAGCGTGGTGCATGAACTGTGTAACCCTGTTGATTTAAATACTTAGCCCAAGGCGCTATTGAAACTGGAGAACCGGTGAATCCGTGGATTACTAAGATGCCGATTTTGCTGCCGGGAAGGACCAAACCTTCGGAGTTTGGAATGGTATTCACGCTCAGATGGTGGCATACATTGCCAGAAGCCCTAAATTACTCCTGTGGCCTATCGAATTTTAAAATCCTTCTTGGTGCCGTTATTAATGTTGTTATTTCGACCAAAGGTAACTGGTTTGCGCCATGTGCCATCGACTGGTCCGGTGATCATTGCATCAAATCATCTCTCCTTTAGCGATTCAATTTTTATGCCACTTGTAGTCCCTCGCAAAGTTACTTTTTTAGCCAAGAGCGAGTACTTCACCTCTCCAGGGTTAAAAGGATTTATTAAGAAGTTAACCTTTATTGCATTAGGCCAGGTGCCGGTAGATCGCTCTGGTGGAAAACGCAGTGAGGCTGCGCTACTAACAGGACTGCGAGTATTAAATGAGGGCAGTTGCATTGGTATCTACCCCGAGGGCACACGATCACCAGATGGTCGCCTATATAAAGGTCGAACCGGAATTGCTCGAATGGCGATTGAATCTGGCGCAGCAGTTGTTCCAGTTGCGATGTTTAATACCGCTGAGATTCAACCAACTGGGCAGGTTGTACCAAACTTGCGAAGAGTAGAGATGATCTTTGCTGAACCGATGTACTTCACCGGGGATTCAACTGATCAGGCGGTGCTTCGAGAGGCAACAAATAAAATTATGGATGTAATAGCTGGGATTTCTGGCCAAGTTTATGTGCCGAATATGTACGCATCAGAGGCCAAAGATGCGATTGCAAAAAGTAAAGCTGAAAATGCTGGAGACTTTGAATAGCACTTATTCAGCGCCGACAAACTCTTTTCTTGATTGCAAGTAATTACACATATCGCATAACGCTTTTGCGGTCGGCATCTTGGCATCTACAACAGTTATGAAATCAGTTAAGCGCTCCTGTAGCGCCGCAGGATTTCGAGCAATTGGGCGCCAAGTGTGTTTTAACTTTAAACCAAAACCCTTAGTTACATCACCAGCTGGTTCAAGCAGTGACCAAACTAGTAATCCCATAAGGGAGACTTTCTTAGCTTCACCAGTTGCCGGATTTTCTAGTGCAAATGCGTAAGCCTCAAGTTGTGGCTGGTATAGATCAGTTTTATCTGAATCTTTTGCTTGAAATTTGCAATCAATAATTCCGTAGGTGCCATCGGCAAACTCAATTAGCAAGTCATACTTTCCACGAATTGCATACTTAGATGCTGCGCCATTAACTGGAATTAAAGATGATTTAACCCAACCACCTAGATCTAAAACTTTACCGGCCGGAAGTACTGGTGCGATATCAGATGTATTTTTTCCTGCAAAGTAATTCTCTTGCATCGTAGCTAGGTCACCAACTAGTGGCATGAAGCCTGGAGTTCGAAGACCATGGTTGTAGCTAAGCCATAGGCAGCGATGACAGCCACCCCATGAAAATGTTAAATCTGAGGGTGAGATAAATTCGCGAGCTTTTCCGACTGCAGTTGATGAGGCCATTTGCGAATTCTGCCGATCAGCACTGACATTGGCTGGTTTCGCCACGCAATTATTGAATTTAAGCCAGGAAAGTTAAGTGGTTGCAAGAGTTAAAGAAGGTAGATTGAGGCGATCGTAAAAAGACCTAAGGCGATCATCACAAAGCCACCAAAACGGCGCATGAAAATCAATCTATTGATATCACCGGCGAGCCACTCACGGGCAGTTCCTGCTAATAAGCCATAGGTAGAATCAGATATAAATCCAATAACGCAGAAGATAAATCCCAGCAAAAGTAATTGCGCAGTTACATTATTTTTTTCCTGATCAACAAAGGCTGGCAAGATCGCTGCAAAGAAAACGATTGATTTTGGGTTTAAAACTCCTACCCAGAAACCATTCTTAGCTGAAACCAATAAGCTCGGTTTTAATCCTTCATTTTGTGCAAGCCCGGCCGCGTCTAATCTGCTTGCCTTAATTGCTATGTAACCCAGATAGATTAAATACAGGCCACCGCCCCATTGAACCGCGTGGTAGAAAAGTTCTGATCGTTGCAGCAGGGGACCAAGACCTACGGCCACAAGTACGGAGACGATAAACATGCCAAGAGTGTTTCCAGCCACGGTTGCAACCGCACTGGCTCGGCCCCATGCGATCGCCCTGGCAATGGTGAATAGCACCGAGGGTCCAGGGGCCAGAATGATCAAAATCGTGGCTATTAGGTACTCCCAGAGGCGTGAAGGGAGCAGATCTGAGTTGAACACGCCCTAACCCTATGCCCAACAGGCTTGCCTTGACCCTGTTCAAATGCCTATTATCCTTCCATTCGATAGTATCGATTCGATATATCCAATAGATATTCAACTAGCTTGAGGAAGGACCAAATGCGCTCACGTGCTGAATCACTTGAATTCGCTCTCCTTGGGCTTTTATCTCAAGGCCCTCTTCATGGCTATGAATTAAGAAAACGTATGAGCGCAGTTTACGGACCATTTCGAGTTCTAAGTTTTTCAGTTCTCTATCCGCAGCTTCGAAAAATGTCGGAGGCTAATTTAATCGCTGAAACAATTAAAGAATCAGGCGGTTTATCTCGGCGCTCGCGAATTGTTTATGAATTAACACCAAAGGGTGAGCAGAAGTTTGCAGATTTAATTGAGAGTTCAACACCAGATAATTTTGAGGATGAAGGTTTTGAGGTTCGGTTCGCATTTTTTGGCCCAACCCCAAAGAGCAGCAGAGTGCGAATTCTAGAAGGACGCCATCGTCGCTTACTAGAAAAGGCGGAGATCATTCGCCGTGAACTAACAAAGATTCCAGAAGGTATTGATACCTATTTGGTTGAGTGGCGCCGTCACTCATTGGAATCAGCTGAGCGAGAGATCACTTGGCTGGAAGAGATGTTAAAAACCGAAAGGAAGAGCAAGTGACCATAGAAGATAAAGGTGAAATCAGAGTAGCCATTGTTGGAGTAGGAAACTGCGCTAACTCATTAGTACAAGGCATTACTTACTATAAAGATGCCACTAACGACAGTGAGATTCCTGGTTTGATGCATCCAGTTCTTGGCGGCTATCACATCAAGAATATCAATTTCGTCCTGGCACTAGATGTCGATGCAAAAAAAGTTGGCTTAGATTTAGCTGATGCAATATGGGCTAGTGAGAACAACACCATTAAATTCGCTACCGTTGCACAAACTGGCGTTAAGGTAAAACGCGGTGTAACACTTGATGGCTTGGGTCGCTATTACAAAGAGACCATCACTGAATCAACTGAAAAGCCGGTAGATGTTGTAGCTGAGTTAAAAGCTGCAAAAATTGATGTATTAATTTGCTACCTGCCTGTTGGTTCAGAGGAAGCAGCTAAGTTCTATGCCCAAGCTTCCATTGATGCCGGTTGCGCATTTGTTAATGCATTGCCGGTCTTTATCGCCTCAGATCCAGAATGGGCAGATAAATTCACAAAGGCTGGAATTCCAATTGTTGGCGATGACATTAAATCTCAGGTTGGTGCAACTATTACGCACCGAATCATGGCTAAGTTATTCCAAGACCGTGGAGTTCATTTAGATCGCACCTACCAGTTAAATGTTGGTGGAAATATGGACTTTAAAAACATGCTTGAGCGTGATCGGTTAGAGTCGAAGAAAATCTCAAAGACTCAATCAGTTACCTCACAACTTGATTACGATCTAGGTAAGAAGAATGTGCACATCGGACCATCGGATTACATTCCATGGCTAGATGATCGCAAGTGGGCCTATGTTCGCCTGGAAGGCCGTGCTTTTGGTGATGTGCCGCTAAATCTTGAATACAAGCTAGAGGTTTGGGATTCACCAAACTCAGCAGGTGTAATCATTGACGCACTTCGCTGCGCAAAGATTGCATTAGATCGCAAGATTGGTGGACCACTACTTTCACCATCTAGTTACTTCATGAAATCTCCGCCAATTCAATACACAGATGAACAAGCATTTAATAAGGTAGAAGAGTTCATCAAAGGAAGTATCGAGAGATAACAATAAGCGCGTGAAGTAGTTTAGAAATTGTAAAAGCCCCTAGAGATTTGATTCCCTAGGGGCTTTTCCCTCTTGGAGAGTGAGGGCGTTAAATCGTCGCGTCAGCTTCTACGCGACGAATGTGCGCAAAGCCCATGATTGCTAGGATCAACATGAGCACTCCGCCAACTGCAGCTACATAAGCTGCATACATGGCAATTTGTCCTAACTGCCAGAATGCGTAAGCAGTCAGTAACACACCACGAAGTGTTTCTCCCATAAATAAAGTAGTGCGTTGTCCCATTAGTGCGCCAGCTTTTGCAGCAAGTGCGGCATCATTTGGTGCAGCCTTTGATGCTGCAGATGCAGCAAGAGCCTCTCCACTAACCTCAGAATAAACTTTGCCACCGGCTATACCTTTTAAGTGGGAACCAATATAAAAATCGGCGTATGCCTGAGCTTGCTTACCAGTTGTAAGTGGCATTGCATCAAATGGATACAACGCTGTTTGAGCTTCTTGTGATAAAGCTCTAAAGCCTGCGCTATCTACTACTGGCATTGTAATTCTTTGTTGCTCTAACTGTAGTTTAACTGTGTCGTTAGCAAATGTGGCACCCCAGTTTAGTAAACCAGCAGCAACCAGTAATAGAACCGAAAGTCCTAAACCAACAAAGCTGACGATTCGATCGAAGGTTCGACGTTTCATTTTATTCTCTCCAGAATCTCTTATCATTAATTCGAGAAGCTCTCTACTTCTCATTGCTATGGATACTCTCCTAAGACAGGCAAGTTAAGAGAATAGGCGAGTGCTACCACTGCGCAGAGTGTGATTAAAAAGATCTGTGATGTTAGAGATACAAATTAAGGTGCAAAAACTTTGAAAAATTAATCAGTATGTTTTGTGCAAATTTGTTGACCATTTGCATCAACGCTCATATGTGCACAAGTAACCCCTAATTTATCAAAGGCTTTATCGCCAAAATGTGCCCGATACGCAAGTGCCAATAAAACGCGAACATTTACATTTCCATCGGATCTAATTGAGAAGGCTTTTGAAACTCTGGAAACGGTATTTTCAATAACTTTTTCGCTATGGGCTGTCTGGGATGCAATTGCTGAGTTAGTAAAGCCTTCACAAAGATGCTCGCAGACTAATTGCTCAAACGGGGTCAACTCCCGCGTTAGTATATTTAGCTCCAAAACACACTCTCCAATGGGTTATTTAGATTATTGACCATACTCTCTATTGTGTGGATTAAATACGGTTTCCTCATCTAGAATTTACGCATGTCCAATATTTTGACGGAGCAATTAGGCTCAATTTTGCATTTAAAGCTAAATCGCCCAGAAAAGAAAAACGCTCTAACCCAGGAGATGTATCAAAGCCTGGCAAATAAAATTAATGAAGCAGCAGGTGATTTTGCAATTCGAGCCGTTGTTATCTCATCAGCAGGAGATGCCTTTACAGCCGGCAATGACATAAATGATTTTGCCAACAACCCACCAATGAATGAGGGTTCGCCAGTATTTAGCTTTCTCTTTGCAATCCATAATTTTCCAAAACCATTAATCGCATCAGTTCATGGCAGGGCGGTAGGAATCGGTACCACCATGTTGATGCATTGCGACATTGTGAGCGCAAATCCAAATACTATTTTTTCAATGCCTTTTGTTTCACTGGGCCTAGTTGCAGAAGGTGGATCAAGTTATCTATTTCCGCGATTAGTAGGTCACGCCAAAGCGGCTGAGATTCTATTAACTGGTAGAAATTTTTCTGCTGATGAAGCTCTGCAAATGGGATTGATAAATGCAGTCGATGATGATCAATTGGCCGTTGCCATGAAATTTGCACAGGAGTTGGCTGAGCAACCACCGACAGCTGTAATTAATACAAAGGCACTGTTAAAGAGCGGCTCTCATGATGCGCTAAACCAAGTCATGCGCGCAGAGGGTGAATTATTTAAGATGGCAATGGATTCTGATGAAGCTCAAAGCGCCTTTATGAACTTCCTACTTAAGAAAGGCAAAGGATAAATAATGTCACTAAAAGGTAAGCGGATATTTATTACTGGTGGATCTAGAGGCATTGGACTGGCGATTGCATTGCGCGCAGCAGCAGATGGTGCATCAATTGCAATTGCAGCAAAAACAGCAGATCCAAATCCAAAGTTACCTGGAACTATTTTTACGGCAGCTGCCGAGATCGAAGCAGCCGGCGGTAAGGCGTTAGCAATTCAATGTGATATTCGGGATGAGAATGCAATCGTTGCAGCGGTTAATCAAACTGCAGAAGCCTTCGGCGGAATTGATATTGTGATTAATAATGCAAGTGCAATTAATCTAACAAATACCGAAAACACTCCAGCTAAGCGCTTTGATTTAATGATGGGTGTTAATACGCGCGGCACCTTTTTAACATCTCAGGCGGCGCTTCCATATTTAAGGAAAAGTGCACAAGATGGATTTAATCCGCATATCTTGATGCTTTCACCACCATTATCAATGAAGGGTAAATGGTTTAAACCCCACCTTGCTTACACAATGGCCAAGTACGGAATGAGTATGTGCGTACTGGGACTAGCTGATGAGTTAAAGCGAGATGGAATTGGCGTTAATGCTTTGTGGCCTAGAACTGCAATTGATACAGCAGCCCTTGCAATGATTCCTGGCGTTGATACGCAATTTTGTCGCAAACCAGAGATTCTCTCCGATAGTGCTTACATTATTTTTAATCGCCCAGCCAAAGAGTGCACAGGAAACTTCTTTATTGATGATGAGTTACTAGCTAGTGAAGGTGTTACTGATTTAGAGAAGTACTCAGTGGTGCCTGGAACTAAAGAGTTTATCCAAGATCTCTTCGTGGATTAATTTAAAGACTAAATCCTTTAGGTAGCTCTAATCTATTTTGCTTTAAAATCTGCTCATTTTTTAGAATCTCAGTTGTTTTGCCATCAGCAGTTATAACCCCACCTGCCAAAATTAGTGAGCGTGGGCAAAGCTCAACTGCATATGGCAGATCATGCGTAACCATTAATAAGGTGATATCAAGTGAGTTTAGAATTTCAGCGAGCTCTCGCCTGCTTGCTGGATCCAAATTAGAAGAGGGTTCATCAAGAATTAATATTTCAGGTTTCATAGCTAGAACTGTGGCAACTGCAACTCTTCGGCGTTGACCAAATGATAAATGATGTGGCGGGCGATCTTTAAACTCAAGCATTCCAACCAGGATTAATGCCTGATCCACCGCTTTATCTAATTCGGTGCCACGCAATCCCATGTTGTATGGTCCAAATGCGACATCTTCACCAACGGTTGGCATGAACAACTGATCATCTGGATCTTGGAAAACAATTCCAACCCTGGATCTGATATTTCTTAGAGTTTCGGGATTTTTACTGTCAACTAAAACTCCTGCAACAAAAACTTGCCCATGTCCTGCTGCATGAATTCCGTTGATATGCAGAATCAATGTCGTCTTGCCCGCACCATTGGGTCCAAGAAGAGCTACTCGTTCACCCTTTTCAATCTTTATGTTCACGCCATACAAAGCCTGATTTCCATCCGGGTAGGCAAATGCCAACTCCTTGATTTCTAGTGATGGAGTGCTCATTTAAAAAACCATTCTCTCTGTTAGTGAAAAAATTAGGGCTATAGCTGGCAGAGCAGATGCAATTAATAGATCTTTACGGCTAACCAAATCATTTGAAATTTTGGGAAGCTGACCTGTGTACCCTCTTGAAAGCATTGCAAGATGAACTCGCTCACCTCTTTCATAGGATCTAATGAAGAGGGCAGCTGCGGCAGAACCTAATATCTTCCAATCGCGCAGGCCTTGCGCCTGAAAGCCACGGGCAATGCGCGCAATCTTCATACGTTCCATTTCATCACTAACAACATTTATATACCTAAGTGAGAAGGTTGCGATATTTACCATGATTGCAGGCAACTTTAACTTCTCTAAGCCTTGCAAAATATCTTTAGCAGTTGAAGTAGCAGATAGTGTGATTGCACCTAAAACTCCAATTGTGCCCTTTGCAATTATTGATAGCGCAGCCAATACGCCTTCTTCATAGATTGTGAAGCCCAAGAAATCAAATGATTCACCAGTACCAAAGAAGGGCATCAAAACCGCGAAGAGAATAAAGGGAATCTCAATTAATGATCTTTTGAAAACGGTGAGCAGTGGAAGTTTTGCGATTAGAATTACTGAAATCATCAGTGCAAAGAAAAAGAGATAAGAAACCCAAAAAGTAATCGGGGTGGCCACTACAACAAATAAAAATAGTAGTAATGCGGCGATTTTTAACTGCGGAGCTAGTGAGTGAATCTTGGTATGGCGATGAATGTAAAGTCGCTCACCAACATCATGTCCATGGTGATGATCCCGAGGGTGATCGGTCTTTTCGGCAGTAATACCAATTTGATTAATTTAAGTTATTTCTTTCGGGCTAGTGATTTAAAAATTACCAGCGATAAAACCAGCGTTACTACTACGCCAATTAACCCACTTAATCCAACACTTAAGCGCTCATTATCAATTCCGGCAATTCCATAATCAGCTAGAACTGAGCCAGAGTTTGCTGATTCCTGTGCGGTATCTAAAAACCCTTTGTCTTCTGCCACTTTTTCTAGTCCATCTGGAGAAGAGGATGCATAGAATGAAAGAAATCCCGCAACAAAAATTGAAACCAATATTCCAGCTAACAAGAATTTATTCTTCAAAAACTCTTTCATAGTGAGGACACTCCGATCTAATTTTTAATTTGCAGTTGAGCGACTTGCCCACGGTAGCCGTAAACCAAATCTGCTCTAGTAGCCAAAACAGCTGAGATCGTTAGTGAGGTTATAAATGCCTCACCAATACCGATTAACACGTGCGTTGAAAACATTGCTGCAAAAACAGTTGAGACCGGAATGGTGGCAACGGAACCAATTGCATATTGAAATACAAAGGAAGAAGCCGCGATCGGAACCTGAACTAAAGCTGCAATAAAGGCTGCAATCGGAATTGCTCCCTTACCCTTTGGAAGTAATTTTTTAATTGACGTAAATATTGCATAACTGACCCAGACACCTACTAGGGAGAGATTAAAAACATTTAATCCGATTGCAGTTAATCCACCATCGGCAAATAAGAGTGCCTGCAAAATCAGGACAATTGTTATGGAAAGAGTTGCTGCCCATGGACCAATTAAAACTGCGGCTAAAGCTCCACCCAATAAATGCCCACTCGTTCCAGCTGCGACTGGGAAGTTGATCATCTGGGCGGCGAAGATGAAAACGGTTGCTAACCCGGCAAGAGGCGCCGTTTTATCAGAGAGCTCTGATCTAGCTCCCTTTAGCGCAACACCCACACCGACCGCACTTATACCCATAAAGGCCAGTGAGGTTGGCAGATCAATAAAACCATCAGGGATATGCATAGGAAAAGGTTATTGCGAATCATTTGCATCTGCAATATTTAGAGTTGTGATTATGACTACTCTAAGACAATGAAAACGAAGATGAGATTTAGGGGATCAGCTGCAATCCTTGCAATGGCTATTGCCCTGTTGGGTACTCCTCAAATTGCCCATGCGCATACCGCCCTCGTGAAAAGTGACCCAGCCGCCGGCTCAACAGTAATCAGCTGGCCAACTGAGATTTCCTTGGAGTTTGATGAAGAGCTAATTTCGATCGGTGATGAAAAATCGAATTTTATAGTGGTTAATAATGGTGTTGGTGATCAAATCAGTTCCGATAATGAGGTTGTTTCTGGGTCAAAAATAACCGTTTCCTTAGATCCAAATACTATTGAAGGTCCAGTCCTGGTTTATTACCGAGTCATTTCCGCAGATGGACATCCAGTTGAGGGCGAGTACACATTTACCTTTGGGGTAGAACCGAAAAGTGAAGAAGGTGTACAAAATAATGAGAAAAGTAAAAATCCAAATTATCTATTTTTAGCTTCGGCCGCGTTTATAACGACTTTTTTATTTTTCGGAATTTATGCGTACCGACGTAGAAAAAACACTTGATTTAGCGCATAAACACGCATAATTTATTTAAAATTAGACAAAAATTTATACTCTGATACATTTACCTTTATATAAAGTAACTAAATAAGTTATTTTGAATCGTTTGGAGCGTGTATTTCAAAGTAGGGCTCGATCGGAGCTTTTTGAAACCACTTACTCATCATGCAAATCAAAACGCACCATCCCCAAGCATTTAGAACAACACCTATTGATTCAAAGCCACTTGAGCAAGCAAAATTAGATAAATTATTAGCTCAGGAGTGGGCCGCATATAAAAATTCAACAATTGGTTCTGGCATAGAAAATGAACTTGCGCATCAAGTAATTCCGCTAGGCGTGCCTTCTAGTTTTCAACATTGGGATCCGTACCCAATCTCAATAGTTTCAGCCAAGGGTGCTTGGATGAAAGATGTTGACGGCCGAGATCTACTAGATCTATCGATGGGATTTGGCGCAATGCTTGCTGGTCATCTAAATCCAGATGTTGTTGCTGAACTCAAAGAGACTCTCGAGGTTGGTACTTTGTTTGTTACACCATCTCCAATTTCAAGGGATGCAGCAGAGCGCTTATGTAAGCGATTTGCGATTGATCAAATCCGCTTTGCTAACTCTGGTACTGAAGCAACTATGTATGCAGTTCGTACCGCTCGTGCCTACACTGGAAAGAGTGCGATAGTTAAAGTCGAAGGTGGCTACCACGGTTCTTATGATCCACTTATGGTTTCCAGCAAACCAGCACTTAACCAAGCTGGCGACGCTGAGGCACCAACACCAGTAATCCCAGAGTCTGCGGTGGTCGGTGAAATATTTGTAGTTCCTTATAACAATTTAGAGGCACTCGAATCTATATTTAAGCGAGCCTTTGAGAGAATTGCTTGTTTTATTTTAGAACCAGTACTTGAAAACATTGGAATTGTTTTACCTGATGATGGCTACCTCGAGGGTGTGCGGTCTCTTTGTGATCAATATGGAATTATTCTAATTTTTGATGAAGTTAAAACTGGACTAACTGCTGGACCACAGGGAGCTGCGCAACGATTAGGTGTTCAACCAGATTTAATCTGTTTAGCTAAATCAATTGGTGGCGGAGTTCCACTTGCAGCTTTTGGTGGCAAAAAGCAATACATGGACGCAGTTGCCTCTGGAAAAATGGCACACTTTGGCACATTCAATGGAAATCCATTAGCGATGGCGGGTGTTCGAGCAGTTGATCGAATTTGTACCGTCGAATCACTAGCGATTGCTGAAAGTTTCAACCGTCAAGCACTTGAGCGCATATCGGAGATAATCTCAGAATATGAATTACCAGCTCACACAGTTGGTTTTGGCGTTAAGGGTTGCATAACTTGGTCAACTACACCTGTGCGAAATTACCGTGATTACAAAGCAACTGATTTTAAAGTTGCCGAGCTATCTTGGCTTTGGTCAATTAACCGCGGCATTATTACGCCTCCAGGTTTAGATGAGCAGTGGTTAATCTCCTTAGCTCATGGTCAAAAAGAGATTGATATTTTGGTTGAGGATTTCAGATCATTAGCTAAGGCACTTCGAGATTAATTTCCATTAAAAAAGCCCTCCAATATCGGAGGGCTTTTTTATTACCTTTTATAAATCGTAATACAGTTCAAACTCAGCTGGATGTGGACGAAGACGAACATAATCCACCTCTTGCTTGCGCTTGAAATCAATCCAAGTGTCAATTAAGTCCTTGGTAAATACGCCGCCCTTGATTAAGAAATCATGATCTTTTTCCAAGTTATCTAGAACTACATCTAGTGATCCAGGGACTTGTGGAATGGCAGCAGCTTCTGCGCCTTCTAGTTCATAGAGATCTTTATCAACTGGCTTTGGTGGTTCGATTTTGTTTTGAATTCCATCTAAGCCCGCCATTAACATTGCAGCGAAGGCAAGATATGGATTTGATGATGGATCTGGGCAACGGAACTCAATGCGCTTAGCCTTTGGATTTGATCCAGTGATTGGAATACGGATACATGCAGAGCGATTACGCGCTGAGTAAACCAAATTCACAGGAGCTTCATAACCCGGCACTAATCGCTTATATGAGTTAACAGTTGGGTTGGTGAATGCAAGTAGTGAAGGTGCATGCTTTAGTAATCCGCCGATGTACCAACGTGCTAGATCTGACAAATCACCATACCCATCGCCCCAGAACAATGGTTTGCCATCTTTCCAGAGTGATTGGTGCACATGCATACCAGAGCCGTTGTCACCAAATAATGGTTTTGGCATAAAGGTTGCAGTTTTACCGGCAGCCCACGCAGTGTTCTTAATGATGTACTTAAACTTCATTAACTCATCACCGGCGGTGAGAATGTCACTGAAGCGGTAATTAATTTCCATCTGTCCGGCGGTGCCAACTTCATGGTGTGCACGTTCAACTAATAGACCAACTTCACCTAACTTCATCACCATTTCATCGCGCAGATCTGCGAATTGATCTGTTGGTGAAACAGGGAAGTAGCCACCCTTTATACGAGTGCGATATCCACGGTTTGGTGTGCCATCGGCATCCTCTTCAATTCCGGTATTCCATGCACCTTCATAAGATTCAATGTGATGGAAAGCTTGATTCATTCCAGTTAAGAATCTAATCCGATCAAAGACATAAAACTCTGCCTCTGGTGCGAAGAATGCAGTATCTGCAATTCCAGTTGAACGCATAAATTCAACAGCTTTGGCTACTACTCCGCGAGGATCGCGTGAGTATGGTGAGTCATCACTTGGATTGTGTACTGAGAACAAGATAACTAGCGTTTTTTCTTTACGGTATGGATCAAGGAAAGCCGATGATGGAACAGGAAGTAATTTCATATCTGATTCATGAATCGATTGGAAACCTCGAATCGAAGATCCATCAAACATTAAACCGTCAGTGAATACCGCTTCATCAAATGATTCAACTGGAACATTGAAGTGATGCTGAATGCCAGGTAAATCAATAAAGCGAACATCAATTAACTTAACATCGTTCTTTTTAATATAAGCAAAGATTTCAGTCGAATTCTTAAACATCTAATCTCCTGGGTATCTATTCAGTATTTGAATATCTATTGCTGAAGTAGAGGCATCATTGCTTCAATTCAGATGAGGAAAAGATACTTGGTTCGAGTGAAAAATCTATGACCTTAATGTTACAAATAGGTTTCCAAAAGCGGGGTCGGCTAGAGTTAGCGCATGAATTTTGCCGTAAATCAGGGAAGAGAGCCCTTGGATTTCGAGGAAGCCTCTCAAGGCAAGCGATTTATCGCTATCTGTATCGATTGGGCAATTTCCTGGTCTATGGCCACCTTGCTGACTCCAAGCCTGATTCCAAAAAATTCATTTTCAACTCTTTTGATCTTTTTCATTCAAGTTTTGCTTGTGACCTATTTACTTCAAAGCTCAATGGGACAGTTCTTGGTCGGAATTAAAATTATTGATAAAAATACATTTGGTCGAATTGGTTTCTCACGTACTTTAGTAAGAACAATTTTGATAGTTCTTGTGCTGCCAGCAATTTTTACTAAGGAGTCTGAGCCCTATCACAATCTTTTAACTAACTCCCGAGCGATCAGAATTTAGCTCTACCTGCGGGGCATCTTCGCACTAGTTGGCATTGGTCCTTTAGGCATTGGAATATTTAAGCCACCAACGGAGCGAAGGCGGGCTCTAACCTCACGAAGTTGGGCAGTGCTAAGTTTTTTAGGTAACTTTTTCAAATGCTTGTGCAATTTTCTGATTGAAACTTGCCCAGCATTCTCGCCAACTAAAACCTCTGTAACTGGAACACCAGATAAGAATCGCTCCATTTTCTTGCGCTCATCTTGAATCAAGGCTCTAACGGCTTGTGTGCCTTCGCCAACTAAAATAATTCCAGCTTTACCTGATACTCGGTGCACCATATCTTGATTACGTGAGACGCTAACGGCTGGTGTAGTGATGAAACCGCGCTTGATAGACATTAGAACACTTGCACCTGCTCCGAGTTGACCTTGAATTGATGCAAAGGCAGCGGTATTTGCAAAGCGGGTAAAGAGAAAGAATGCAACTAAAAAGGCTAATGGGAGAGAGATGAAGCCAAGGTAGATCGGATGATCAATTGCAATACCTATTCCTATTCCTATTGCAGCAACTACGAAAAAAGAAAGGATTGAAATTACAATTCCTGATGGAGACTCTTTCTTAACTAATTTGTAAGCATCTTTAATTACAGCTAATTGGGATTGCTTCGCAGGCGCCGCTGTTTTATCAGTAGTGGCTAGCGCCTCTTTTTTCTTTCGACCAAACATTATTTCTCCCTTTACTTAACTGAACGAGCCGACATTGCTTGATTGTATAAACGCCCTGCTCTATAGCTAGAACGTACCAATGGTCCGCTCATAACGCCAAGAAATCCGATCTCTTGCGCTTGCTTAGCCAATTCTACAAACTCATTTGGCTTAACCCAACGCACTACTGGGTGGTGTTTAGCAGTCGGCCTGAGATACTGAGTAATGGTGATTAGATCACAGCCAGCATCTCTTAAGTCTTGCAAGGCCTGTGAAACTTCTTCTCGAGTTTCACCCATTCCTAGGATTAAATTTGATTTTGTGATTAATCCGAAATCTCTGGCCTGGGTAATTACATTTAATGAACGTTCATAGCGAAATGCTGGTCGGATTTCTTTGAAAATTCTGGGAACTGTTTCTAAGTTATGCGCAAAGACTTCAGGCCGAGTTTCAAAAACCTGATTTAGTAGATGTGGGTGGCCACTGAAATCTGGAGCTAACATTTCAACACCAACACCCGGATTTAACTGGTGAACTTGAGCGATGGTTTCTGCGTATAACCAAGCACCTTCATCATCTAAATCATCGCGCGCTACACCAGTGATTGTGGCGTACTTCAAATTCATCTTCTTTACAGATTCAGCCACACGACGTGGTTCATCTCGATCTAGCGGAAGTGGCTTACCAGTATCGATATTGCAGAAATCGCATCTTCTTGTGCAAGCTTCACCGCCAATTAAAAATGTTGCTTCACGATCTTCCCAACACTCAAAAATATTTGGACAGGCAGCTTCTTGGCATACGGTGTGTAATCCTTCAGTTGCAACAAGAGATCTTAATTTTGTGTACTCCGGACCCATGACAGCCTTAGTTTTTATCCACTCAGGCTTTCGCTCAATCGGAGTTTGTGCATTGCGTGCCTCGATTCGAAGCAACTTACGACCTTCTGGCGCCAAACTCATTGGCAAACCTTATCTAGGGCAAGCAAAATATGCTTTTCAATAACCGGTTGCACCTGCGAAAGGCTAACTGGCAGGCCCAGCTCCTTTGAAATTGAGGTAACGGATGCATCAGTGATTCCACAAGGAATTATCTGATCATATGCGCTCAAATCTGGATTAACATTTATCGCAAATCCGTGAGTCGTTACACCTTTGGCAACTCGAATACCGATCGCTGCGACCTTGCGATCTCCATCTTTATCTCGAACCCAAACACCAGAACGCTCACAAAAGCGCTCAGTTTTAAATCCGATTTCAGAACAAGCAGCAATTAATGCGTTCTCTAATTCGCGAACAAATCCAACAACATCAGTTGGGTTTGTTAATTTAACTATTGGGTAACCTACCAATTGACCCAGTCCATGCCAAGTTATTTTTCCACCGCGGTCGACATCAATTACTGGAGTTTTATCTGTTGGCCGATCAGAAGCTAATGTTCGTCGTCCTGCGGTATAAACCGATGGATGTTGCAACAAAAATAAGGTGTTACTTCTTTCGCCAGCGATTACAAGCTCTGCGAATTCCTTTTGCATTTGCCATGTGGACTCATAATCAACAACACCCAAATCACTTACTTGAATCTGGTTTTTTGTGATTACGGCCATGATGCTAAGCCTAATTGCCAATCCATTTTTTCGCTAAATAAAGGCTTTTTCTAATAGTAAACACCGGTTACCGCGGCCAAACTAACTTCGCACTGGTAGATTTCGCCAGGTAAAACTGTGAGTAAAACTAATACCGAGAGGCTATAACTCAGAATGAAGAAAGTAACTAAGCCAGGTGCTCAAAAAGTAAAGGGCCGTAAACCCCTTTGGATAGCAGTAGTAGCGATAATTAGTTGGTTAGCAATCTCCTCGGTGGCTGGACCAACCTTTGGAAAATTAAGTACGGTTCAAGAAAATGATAACGCTGCATTCCTGCCAGATAATGCTGAGTCCACAGTGGCAAGCAAGGTGACTGTTAAATTCAATGATAGTTCAAATGATCAAATCCCTACCTTATTAGTATTTCTAGGTGATGTTGATCCAAAGAAAAATCCAGCCAAATTAATTGAAATCCAAAATTATTTAGATAAATTGGGCGAGAAAATATTGCCGGAATCCGGCAAGCCAATTAGTTCTTACCTCGTTCCAGGATTTCCGATTCAAGCCATTCCATCAGAGGATGGAAAGGCAGCACTTGCCAATATCGCCCTGGATTCAAGAATTGGTGAAGAGAATATTGAAGAGAAACCAACCTTGCCTATCCTTGTCGAATTCATTCGTGAGGATTTGAAAGAAAACTTTGAAGCAAAGAGTCTGACAACCCACGTGACTGGATTTGGTGGAATTTTTGCAGACCTATTCGGTGCTTTTGGCTCAATTGATACAACCTTGCTATTAACAACATTGATAGTTGTGTCGATCATTTTAATTATTGTTTATCGCTCTCCATTGCTCTGGATTCTGCCGTTATTCACTGCAGTTACTGCATTGTCTTTGGCTGGAACTGTGGTTTATTTCTTGGCAAAAGCAGGAACGATTGACTTAAATGGACAGTCGCAAGGAATTCTTTCTGTATTGGTGCTGGGTGCGGCAACTGATTATGCCTTGCTGCTAATTGCCAGGTATCGCGAAGAATTGCATCATCATGAATCAAGATATGACGCAATGAAAATTGCTTTGCGTGGCGTTGTTGAACCAATTCTTGCTTCAGGATCAACTGTTATTGCTGGTCTTTTAGTTCTTTTGTTAAGTCAATTGTCGGGTAACAGAGGTTTGGGTCCAGTAGGTGCAATTGGAATTGCATCAGCAATGATCACTGTTCTTACATTTTTACCAGCTCTTCTTGTAGTTTTTGGTCGCTGGATTTTTTGGCCAAAAGTTCCACGCTTTGATGATGTTGATGAACAGTTAAGTGGTAGTTGGGCAAAAATCGGCGCTGTTGTCGAAAGGAATCCAAAGCGAATCTGGATTTCAACTGCGCTTCTATTAACCATTTTTGCAGGCTTCTCTTTCACTCTTAAGGCAGATGGTTTGGCCAATACCGAAGCTTTCACATCTCGAACTGATTCTGTAATTGGACTTGAAAAACTAGGGGAGCATTTCCCAAGTGGTGAAGGATCTCCGGTTGAGATAGTTGTAAAAGAAAATGATGTCACAGCGGCAACCGCAGCCCTTTTGAGCGTTACCAATGTTGCATTTGTTGAACCAGTAGTTGCCGGTCAAAAGATTTCTGGCCAGCCTATTCCACCAATCAAAGTGGTTGAAGGAAAAGTTTTATTGAACGCTACTTTAAAAGTTGCACCGGACTCAGTTGAAGCTAGAAATACAATTCCATTGATTCGAAGTGCAGTCAAAGAGGTCGACCAAGATATTTTGGTCGGTGGTGGAACAGCAGTCCAATATGACACCGATTTGGCGTCTCGCCATGACAATCGATTGATCATTCCAATTGTGTTGGTGATTATTGGAATCATTCTAGGTTTGTTGATGCGAAGCATTTTGGCAGCAGGCATTCTCTTGCTAACGGTTGTGCTTTCATTCATGGCTACCCTTGGTGTTTGCCAACTTGTGTTTGAGCACGTATTTGGGTTTGCTGGCGCAGACGCATCCTTCCCGCTATTTGCATTCATTTTCTTGGTTGCATTAGGAATTGATTACAACATCTTCCTAATGACTCGAGTTCGTGAAGAATCGATGAAGATCGGCACGCGAAAAGGTGTTATCAAGGGCTTAACAGTTACTGGTGGCGTAATTACATCGGCTGGAATAGTTTTGGCAGCAACCTTTGCCGTTCTTGGTGTCTTGCCTTTGGTATTCCTGGCCCAACTTGGCTTTGCTGTTGCCTTTGGAGTTCTACTGGACACAATTGTTGTTCGATCCTTGTTGGTTCCAGCACTTGTGCATGTAATTGGACCAAA